>VAUM01000206.1 GCA_005774595.1 Actinomycetota bacterium | reverse complement strand
CGCCGGTGCTCGGCGTCAACCTCGGGCGCCTCGGCTTCATGGTCGGCGCGCTCGCCGACGACCTGCGCGATGCGGTCGAGACCGCGCTGGCGGGTGAGGCGCGCATCGAGCGGCGCGCGACGCTGTCGGCCGAGGTGCAGGTCGGCGGGCGCGAGGCGGGCACCTACCGGGCACTGAACGAGGTCTTCGTCGGCCGCGGTCCGTCCGGGCGCGCGGTGCGCGCGGGCGTGTCGGTCAACGGCACCCTGCTCGACACGTTCACCTGCGACGGCGTTGCGGTGGCGACCCCGACCGGCTCGACCGCGTACGCGCTGTCGGCCGGCGGCCCGCTGCTCGCGCCCGACGTGAGCGGGCTGCTCGTCGTGCCCGTGTGCGCCCACACGCTGCGCGCGCGGCCGATCGTGGTCGCGGCGTCGGACACGGTCGAGATCTCGTTCCCCGACCCGTCGCGCGCGGGTGCGTGCGTGATGGTCGACGGCGACTCCGTGCCGTGCCGCCAGTCGGTCGAGCGGGTCGCTGTCACACGCGGCGCGCACGACGTGTCGCTCGTGAAGCTCGGCGGCCGCGACTTCTACGAAGTCTGCCGCGACGAGTTCTTCGGGGGCTGACGGGAGTGCTCGAGGAGCTCCACGTCCGCGACCTCGCGCTGATCGAGGACGTCCGGCTCGAGTTCGGGCCGGGCATGACGGTGCTGACCGGCGAGACGGGCGCGGGCAAGACCGCGCTCGTCGGCGCGCTCACACTGCTGCTGGGCGAGCGCGCGGATTCGTCGATGGTGCGCGCCGGGGCGGCCGAGGCGCTGGTCGAGGGCCGGTTCGCGGTGGGCGGTGAGGAGGTCCTCGCGCGCAGGCGTGTGACGGCCGAGGGCCGCTCGCGCTGTGACCTCGGCGACGGCATGGCCACGGTCGGCGCGCTCGAGGCGGCGTTGGGCCCGCTGGTGGACCTCCACGGCCAGCACGAGCACCAGGCGCTGCTGAGGCCCGCACGGCACACGGAGTACCTCGACCGGTTCGCGGGCGCACCCGTGCGCGAGGCGCTCGACGCGTACGCGGGCGCGTGGGCGTCGCGGACCGCCGCGGCCGCTGGGCGCGACGCGGTCGCCGCGGCGCTTGGCGACCGGGAGCGTCGCGTGTCCGAACTCGAGGCGGTCGTGCGCGAGATCGACGCTGTCGCGCCGCACGAGGGCGAGGACGAGGAGATCGAGGCGCGGCTGCCCGCGTTGCGGCATGCCGAGCGGCTCGCGGAGGCCGCCGCGCTGGCGATCGAGTCGCTGAGAGGCGAGGCCGGCGCGGGTGAGGCGCTCGATGCGGCACGCGGGGCGCTCGGACGGGCGGCGGGGCTCGACCCAGCACTCGACGCGCTCGCGGAGGCGCTGGGCGCCGCGGCAGACGCGGTCGAGGAAGCCGCGCGCGGGCTGCGCGCGTACGGCGAGGGCGTGAGCGCGGACCCGCGCGAGCTCGACGCCGCAGAGACGCGGCTGGCGGCGTTGCGCGACCTGGCGCGCCGGCATGGCCCGACGCTCGGCGAGGTGCTCGCGGAACGCGCACGGGCGGCGGGCGAGCTCGCGGCGCTGGAGAAGGGCGAGGAGGGGCTCGCGGACGCCGAGGCCGCATTGGCGCTGGCTGACGCGGCGCTGAAGGGCGCGGGCGAGAGCCTGGCCGCGGCGCGTGCCGCGGCGGCGCCGGCGTTCGAGGCTGCGCTGGCGGCGGCGGCGCGCGACCTCGCGATGGAGGCGGCCGCGTTCCGGGTGGCGTTCGAGGAGCTGCCGTACGAGCAGTGGAGTGCGGAGGGCCCGCAGCGGGTCGAGTTCCTGTTCAGCGTATCGGCGGGCGAGCCGCCCCGACCACTGGCCAAGATCGCCTCGGGCGGTGAGGTCTCGCGCGTGATGCTCGCACTCAAGGGCGTGCTCGGAGCCGCCGACGACGTGCCGGTGCTCGTCTTCGACGAGGTGGATGCCGGCATCGGCGGCACCACCGCGCACGCGGTCGGGCGCCGGCTCGCGGCGCTCGCGCGCGGGCACCAGGTGCTGGTGGTGACGCACCTCGCGCAGGTGGCCGTGCACGCAGGCGCGCACGTGGTGGTCGAGAAGGTCGAGCGCGACGGGCGCACGGTGACGAGTGTGCGAACGGTGACGGGCGACGAGCGCGTGGCCGAGGTCGCGCGGATGCTGTCGGGCGGCGATTCGGATGCGGTGCTCGCGCACGCGCGCGAACTGCTCGAGGCCGCACGCGGCGAGGACGTGGGCGGTGAGGCTGCGTGAGGCAGCAGGGCACCGCACGGCTCGGCAAGCGCACGAAGGACCTCGTGAAGCGGCTCGGCTCGGCCGACATCGCCATCATCGACCACGCCGACCTCGACCGCGTGACCGCCGAGACGCTGCTGCTCACGGGCGTAGAGGTGGTCGTCAACGCGGCGCCGTCGATCACCGGGGCGTACCCGAACATCGGCCCGCTGCTGTTGCTGCGTGGGGGCGTGCGTATCATCGACGCGGTCGGGCCGGAGGTCTTCGACCGCGTGCGTGACGGCCAGGTGGTGACGGTCGACGGCGGCGACGTGATCGTGGATGGCGCGCTGGTGGCGAGCGGCACGGCGCTGACCATCGACGACGTGGAACTGGCCATGGACGACGCGCGCGCCGGCGTCGGCGAGCGCATCGACGAGTTCGCTCGCAACACACTCGAGTTCCTCGAGAAGGAGAAGGCGCTGCTCGCGGAGGGCGCCGACGTGCCGAAGACGCGCGTTCCGATGGCGGGCCGGCACGTACTCGTCGTGGTGCGCGGCTACGACTACAAGGAGGATCTGCGCGCGCTCGTCTCGTACGTGCGCGAGATGAAGCCGGTGCTCGTGGGCGTGGACGGGGGCGCGGACGCGCTCATGGAGGTCGGGTTCACGCCGGACCTCGTCATCGGCGACATGGACTCGGTCACCGACGACGCGCTGCGAAGCGGCGCCCAGCTCATCGTTCACGGCTACCCGGACGGTCGCGCGCCGGGGATGGAGCGCCTGTGGCGGATGGGACTCGACGGCACCGTGTGGGCGGCTGGGGGCACGAGCGAGGACGTCGCGCTGCTGCTCGCGTACGAGTCCGGCGCCGACCTCATCGTCGCGGTGGGGACGCACGCGAATCTGCACGAGATGCTCGACAAGGGCCGCCGCGGGATGGCGTCGACGTTCCTGGTGCGTCTCAAGGTCGGCCAGAAGCTTGTGGACGCCAAGGGCGTGAACAAGCTGTACCGCAGCTCGCCTGGCCCGCGCGACCTCGTGCTGCTCGTGCTCGCGGCGCTCGCCGTGATCGTGGCGATCGTGTTCATCTCGTCGGACGCCCGTGCCTTCATCGGGCTGCTCCTGCTACGCTTGCGCGCGTGGGTGGGCATCTGACGCACGCGCACCGACGGCCGCCCGCCCGCCGTCCGCTCCGTCCGGCTCGGGAGGCATCGCACGCGTGTACAACCTGCGCTACCACATAGCCTCGCTCGTCTCGGTGTTCCTCGCGCTGGCCGTGGGGCTCGTGCTCGGCACCGTCGTGGTGGAG
>VAUM01000205.1 GCA_005774595.1 Actinomycetota bacterium | reverse complement strand
GCGCTCACGGCCGCGTGCGTGCGCTGGGTCGACGAGCCCGGCGCCGTCCCGGACGCCGGGGGCGCCTCGGGGGCCGGAGGCGCGGCGGCGACCGGGACGCTCACGGGCCGCGACTCGCTCTCGAAGATGCGGCCGGATCCCAACTACGCGGTCGCGCACCCCGAGCCGTACTCATGGGCGTCCACCACCGCGCTGATCGCGCACGGCATGGGTGGCGTGGCGCCCGACCGGCGCGTGACGAACACGCTCGAGGCGTTCATCACGAACCGGGACGCCGGTTACCGCGTCTTCGAGGCGGACCTCGTGTTCAGCAAGGACGGGAGGCCCGTCTGTAGGCACGGCTGGGAGTCGTACCTCTACGAGTTCCTCGGCCAGAAGGTGGATGACCAGAACGCGTTGCTGACGGATGCGGAGTTCGAGGCGCTCCCCGTCCACGGGACGATGACCGCGCTGACCCTCGACGACCTCGTCACGCTCATGAAGGCGTATCCCGACACCTGGATCGTGACGGACACCAAGAGCAAAGAGCCCGCCGAGGTCGAGCGCGCGATGCGCGCCATCCTGGAAGCGGTCGGGGACGATCGGGTGTTGCTCGAGCGGTTCGTCATCCAAGTGTACGACGAGGACATGCTCGCGACCGTCCGGAAGGTCCACGACTTCCGCAACGTCATCTACACGCTCTACCAGCTCGAAGGCACTCCCGAGGCCGCGATCGACTATGCGGCGGCCAGCGGCGTGAAGGTGGTCGCGATGCCCGACACGATGTGGAGTGCCGCGCTGGCCGAGCGGGCGAGGGACCGGAAGCTCGTCACGGCGGTCTACACGGTGAACGACCCGAAGGACGCGCGGCGCTACCTGGACTCCGGCGTGACGCTGCTGTACTCGGACTTCCTCACGCCGGCCGATCTGTAGCCGCCGGCCGCCGGCCGCCGCGCCGCGTGGTACGCTCGGCCCGCTACGGCGAGGGGAGGCGTTTCGCAGGTGTGTGACTGAGACCGGCACGGCCCGGCTTCGAGCCCGAGTGCGAGCGCGTTCGCCCGCAACCTGCGTCAGCCCATGCCGTTGCCGCGCAAGGTGTGGCTCGTCGTCCGCAACCCGCTCCTCAAGCTGTTCCGGCTCAAGACGTGCTGCGGCCATCCGGGCGAGCCGGGCTGTTGAGAGTGAGCGTGCGGTCGTGCGCCGCGCGCGGGGAGTGCTAGGCTCGATCCGGTAGCGTTCCCGCGCACAAGGGAGTGACATGCGCCTCGCGATCTGCCAGATCGACCCTCTGGTCGGCGACATCGCCGGCAACGCGGACCGCGTGATCGCCGCGGTGGTCGAGGCCGAGGCGGCCGGCGCCACGTTCACGCTGACCCCGGAACTCGCCCTGACCGGTTATCCCCCCGAGGACCTGCTCGCCAAGGACCACTTCGTCGAGGACAACCTCGACGCGCTCGAACGGGTCGCCGCGGTCTGTCGCCACAACACGCTTGTGGGGTTCGTCGACCGCGAGGACGACGCGCTCTACAACGCGGCGGCGCTGTGCGGCAACGGTCGCGTGCTGCGAACCTACCGCAAGCGCCTGCTGCCCAACTACGGCGTCTTCGACGAGCGCCGCTGGTTCACGCCGGGCGACGATCCAGGCCTCGTCGAGTTCGGCGGCGAGCTGTACGGTCTGACCATCTGCGAGGACGTCTGGGAGCCGGAGCCCGTCGCCGAGGCCGCGGCCGCCGGCGCGCGCCTCGTGCTGAACATCTCGGCCTCGCCGTTCGACGCGGGCAAGGGCGAGCGCCGTGAGGCCATGCTCCGGGCGCGCGCGCGCGACAACGGTGTGTGGCTCGCGTACTGCAACCTCGTCGGCGGCCAGGACGAGCTGGTCTTCGACGGCCGCTCGTGCGTCATCTCGCCGGACGGCGAGACCGTCGCACGCGCCAAGCCGTTCGCGGAGGACCTGCTGGTGGTCGACTTCTCGCCCACCGGCAGGCTCGGCGCCGCGGACCGCGTCGAGCCGGCGCTCGAAGGTCCCGAGGAGGTCTGGCGCGCCCTCACGCTCGGCCTCGGCGACTACTGCCGCAAGAACGGCTTCGTGCACGTGGTCATCGGCCTGTCGGGCGGCATCGACTCGGCGCTCACCGCCGCGCTGGCCGCCGACACGCTGGGAGCGGACCGCGTGCACGGCGTGCTCATGCCGTCGCGCTACTCCTCCGAGCACTCGCTCACCGATGCGCGCGACCTGGCCGCGGCGCTCGGCATCGGGACGCTCGAGATACCGATCGAGGGCCCGTTCGGGGCGTACGAGTCCGTGCTCGCGCCCGCATTCGAAGGCCGCGGCGCGGACGTCACGGAGGAGAACCTGCAGGCGCGCGTGCGCGGCACGCTGCTGATGGCGCTGTCGAACAAGTTCGGCTGGCTCGTGCTCGCCACGGGCAACAAGTCCGAGCTGTCGGTCGGCTACTCGACGCTCTACGGCGACATGGTCGGCGGCTTCGCGCCGTTGAAGGACGTCTTCAAGACGCGCGTGTACGAGCTCGCCCGCTGGCGCAACTCGCAGGCCGGCGGACCGGTGATCCCCGAGAGCACGCTCACCAAGGCGCCGAGCGCCGAGCTCCGGGAGGGCCAGACCGACCAGGACTCCTTGCCGCCCTACGACGAGCTCGACGCGGTGCTCGCCGCCTACGTGGAGCAGGACGCCTCTCGGGATGCGATCGCAGCGGCCGGGCACGAGCCGCAGCTCGTGGCGCGCGTCTGCCGCATGGTCGATGCTGCCGAGTACAAGCGCCGGCAGGGCCCGCTCGGTGTGCGCATCACGCACAAGGCGTTCGGCCGCGACCGCCGGATCCCCGTGACGAACGGCTACTTGGGATGATGGGTCACGCAACCACTTCCGCAATCGCGCGTGATAGCGGTAAGATTCATTCACGAGGGAGGTGTCTGCCTCATGGGCCGACTTCATGACGCTGTCGTGCAGATCGACGAGATCATCGCCGACCGGGGGCTCGACGCGTTCAAGACCAAGGGTGAGATCAGCCTCAAGGCGGGCTTCTTCCTGTCTCTCATCTTCGAGAACAGCCCTGACGAAGAAGACAAGATCGCGGCGGTCAAGAACGCCGCGAAAGAGGTCCTCGGCGTAGACATCCGCGTCTGACGGGCCCGAAGTGAAGCACCGCATCCGCAGGCGGCTCGCGCTCCTCTTCGCCGCGCTCGTCGCCGTCGCGCTGCCGTTACTGTGGCTGATGGCGGACCTCCAGTACCGAGCCGAACTCCGGGACGACGCCGGCGACGCGCTCGTGGCCGCCCGCGAGGCGTACGCTGAACTGGTCCGCGTGGACCGGGCCAAGCTCGGCGCCGCGCTCGACGTCGCCAGGGCCGACCAGCGCCTGCTCGCGCTGTTCACCGCCCGCGACCGCGCGGGCCTCTACGCCGCCGCGGAGCCGACCTACCAGGAGATCCGCGACGAGCACCGCATCACGCACTGGTACTTCATCCTCCCGCCGCCCGAGAGCACCTGCTTCCTGCGCGTCCACAACCGTTTCAAAGCGGACGATGTCATCTCTCGCC
>VAUM01000204.1 GCA_005774595.1 Actinomycetota bacterium | reverse complement strand
GGTCCCCGCCGAGACGCTCGACTGGCTGCTCGCGCCCGACAACCCCGCGGTGGCGGTGCTCACGCGCCGCCACCTGCTCGGTGAGGCGGACTCGCCCGAGACCTCGGCTCTATGGGCGCGGCGCAACGAGTACCCACCCGTCGCCGCGATCCTCGACGCGATGCGCGAGAACGGGTCGTGGGACACGCCGGCACAGGACTACCGCAAGTACACGGGCTCGCTGTGGCAGGTCCACTTGCTCGGCGAGATGCACGCCGACGGCGCTGACGAGCGTGTCCGACACGGCGCCGAGTACGCCTTCTCACGACAGATGCCCGACGGCTCGTGGAGCGCCGGCAACATGCAGGCCGCGGCCTCGATCCCGTGCCTCACCGCAAACGTCGGCAGAGCGCTCGCGCGGCTCGTCGCCCCCGATGACGAGCGCGTGGTCGCGGCGCTGCGCTACTGCGTGGACCTGTTCACGAGACTCGGCATCGTCGACTGCCGCGATGGGCGCGAGTACCAGCTCAACGGCTACTGCCACATGCTGACGCCGAAGTTGCTGCTCTTCCTCGCCGAGGTCCCCGAGCGCGCGTGGCCCGACGGCGCGGCGGCCCTGGGCGACGAGTGCGTCGCGAAGCTGCGCGACAAGTCCGTATACCGCTGCCTGCCGGTCGAGTCCCGCGAGTTCACCGACGCGGTGTGGTCGGCGCCCGCCGGCGAGCGGCGCGGCATGCGCGAACGCTTCCTGGTCGAGCACCCGGTGCTGCACTACAAGGAGAAACCCGGCTGGATGCGCTTCGGCTTCCCGCTGTCGTACAACTCGGACGCGCTCGAGGCCCTGACCTCGCTCGCGGCCGTGGGCGAGCCACCGCGCGAAGAATACGCCGACGCGGTCACGCTCGTGCGCGGGTCGGCGGACACGGCGATGCGCTGGACGATGCGCAACTCGCACAACGGCAAGATGCACGGCGACGTCGAGGCCAAGGGCGAGCCGAGCAAGTGGCTCACGCTGTCCGCGCTGCGCGTGCTGGAGTGGGCCGGGGCGTAGCAGCCGGGCGCCGCGCGGCCGGACACGGGCGCGTCAGTCGCGGCGGTCGGTGACCTCGATGATGTGGTAGCCGAAGCGGGTCTGCACCGGGCCGTGCACCACGCCGACCTCGTCGTTGAAGCAGACGTCGTTGAACTCGGCCACCATCTGCCCCGGCATGAACTCGCCGAGGTCGCCTCCCTGCATACGGGACGGGCACTGTGAGTGCTGCCGCGCCGTCTCGGCGAAGTCGGCGCCATCGGCGATCTGCTGCTTCAGGTCGAGCGCCTCGGCCTCGGTGGCGACGAGGATGTGGCGTGCGCGCGCTACGGGCATGTCGGGCTCCTTGCGGTCGATGATGCCGTCGTGCGAGCGAGTATGACCGATGCGGTCGCCGAGCGGCACCCGCACCTGCCCCGGCCCTCGGTCAGCCGCCCGCGTCGGCGGCCTCCCACAGCTCGCAGACCCACTCGCCGCAGATCGGCGCGCGGTACTCCCGCGGCAGCAGGCAGCCGGTGTCCGGGTGGCAGAACTGGCACTTCCGCGTGTCGACCCACGCCGGCAGCGCGGCGCGGTACGCCGCGCCCTCGGTGGTGGGGGCGTGGCTGAGGCGCGGATCGTGGAGCGGAGCCACGCCCGCCGCGCCGGGCGTCATCACATCGTCGGGGCCGAGGCGCAGCGCCCCGCTCGCGACGAACCGCCGCGTCCACTCGTCGATCTGGGCTGGCAGCCACCCGTCGCCGATGTAGGCGCCGTCCTCGTCGTGTGCGAGGTAGATCGCGCAACACAGCCCGCCGCACGCCGAGCACAGCTCGCGATTGTCGCGGTCGTTCGGGTGGGCGGTCACTGCTCCAGGATGCCCTGGATGACCGTCTGCCCGCGGCCGGCCATCTGCTCGTTGGTGGACTGCGTCTTCGGGTCGGAGTCCACAACCACGTAGGTGCCCGGCTCGAGGACGACATCGGGTTCGACCGCCCAGTAGGCGTTCGCCACGCCGCCTTGGCCCGGCTCGCCCTTCGCGTCCCAGGTCCCGACGACCGTGCCGTCCGCCTTCTTCAGGCCGATCGTCCCGGGCGCCACGCCCGCGCCGTTGTTCCAGTGGTAGGTCTGGATGTAGGTGATCCGGGTCGCCGCGTCGAGCGTGAACTCGACCTGCTCGGTCGGGCCGTTGCGGACGGCGCCGTCGTTGGTGTTCTTGAACACCTCGACCTTCGCGCTGGACTCCACGACCCCGCCGTCGCTCGTCTCGACCGGCGGCGCCTTCTCCTCGGGCAGGTCGCCGTCCGGCTTGGGCGTGAACGCCTCCGTGAGCGCGCACCCCATGACGAGCAGCGCGAGGACGCCAGCCACCGCCGCCATCGCAACCCGCTTCCGCGAGACCGTCATCGCCTCTCCTCCCCGCCGACGCACGTCCGTGCGCTCGGATCCTCGCGGCGATTCTATCACCCGTCATCGCACGGCCAGCGCTGGCCTCACCCCCTCGGTGTTGTTGTTCACTACTCTTTCGTTGTATCCTCGACCTATGACACGACCGCTCGACATCGGTGCCGACCTGGTGCGCGCGCGACGCGCCGCCGGATTGTCGCAGCGCGAGCTGGGCGAGCGCCTCGGCGTGCGCCAGCAGCAGGTCGCCCGCTGGGAGCGCTCCGCGTACGCCAACGCCGACCTCGCACGCGTGGACGCGGTCGCGCACGCACTGGGCGTCGATGCTACCGCCGGGCTCCCGGTCGCGGCCGAGGCTCCCGCCGTGTACGGCGCGCCGACCGCCGCGGGCGCCGCCCCGGTACGCGACCTCGGCGAGATCGCGGCGCGCATTCGCGCCAACGGCGACGTCTTCCGCGACCGCTATCGCATCGACCGCATCGGTGTGTTCGGATCGTTCGCGTGCGGCGAGCAGACGCCCGACAGCGACGTCGACCTGCTCGTCGAGACGACCGACCCGGGCGGCTTCCGCTTCGTCGAGGCGGCGGACTTCGCCGAAGAGGTGCTGGGGCGCGAGGTGGACTTCGTGCGGCCCCATCTCCTGAAGGAGCGGCTGCGCACGCGAGCACTGCAGGAGGCTGTGTATGTCTGGGAATCGTGACGACTCGGCCGACGCCCGACCCTCGGAAGGACCGTCATGACCCGCCGCGTGCTCGGCTCCCAGAACGTCAGCCGGATGTGCTTCGTGTGCGGCGTCGAGAACGCCTTCGGCATGCATGCGCGCTTCCTCGACGTCGAGGGCGGCGAGGTCGTGTGCCTCTTCACGCCGTCCGAGCAGCACCAGGGCTACCCGGGGCGGCTGCACGGCGGGCTCGCGGCCGCCGTCATCGACGAGACCATCGGCCGCGCGATCAGCCTCGACGAGCCGGACACGTGGTACGTGACGATCGAGCTCACCACCCGCTACCGCAAGCCGGTCCCGCTCGGCGAGCAGCTACGGGCGGTCGGCCGGATCACGTCGGAGTCGGCGCGCGCGTTCGAAGCGTCGGGCGAGATCCTGCTCGCCGACGGGACCGTCGCGGTGGAGGCGACCGGCCGCTACCTGAAG
>VAUM01000203.1 GCA_005774595.1 Actinomycetota bacterium | reverse complement strand
CGCCCATCCGCGCTCACCCGTCTGGAAGTCAAGTGACCTTCTTCACAGTCCCCGCATGGGGCGTATCGATCTGTCTACGGACTTCGCGTTGGTTGACTTGACGGACCTTGGCGGCCAACGCATCATCCAGGCAATCGCAAAGGATTCTCGAGGATTGTGCCTCGCCTCTGAGGCGCGTCGCCGCTGGGTCCATCGCGGGCTGATGATTCGGTGCACGTCCGTACAGAGGAGGCGGGTCATGTCCTACGCATCACTTCAACGTCGTAGCGTTCATGCGCTGGGGAGGTCGCTGAGACTCCTGCTCGCGATGTGTCTCGCGGTGGCGGCTGTGACTGTCGCCGTGCCCGCTATGGCGGCACCGCCAGAACAGAAGGTCCTCGCGTCCGACGGCGCGGCGTACGATGCCTTCGGCTGGGCCACCGCGATGCAGGGCGACACCGCTGTGGTGGGGGCCCGATATGACGACAACATGGGATCGGCGTATGTGTTCACCCATTCAGGCGGGGCATGGACGCAACGTGCGAAGCTCGTCTCCGCTAGTCGCAGTGTCAATGATGAGTTCGGGCATGCCGTGGACATCGACGGCAACACCATCGTGGTCACGCAGAGCGGCAACGGCGGTGCGGTCCACGTCTACACCGGAGCAGGCGACTCGTGGACCCTGCAACAGACACTCTACCCGGACACGCCCGACTGGATACAGCACGCTGCCATCGACGGCGACACCATCCTGTTCGCTGGCAACGAGCGCGTCTACGTCTACACGCGAAGCGCCGGCACGTGGTCCAAGCAGGCGGTCCTCACCAGTGACTACGGTGCTCCACAGATGTTCGGCTGCGCAGTCGACCTCGATGGAGACACGGCCCTGATAGGCGCCCGCGGTGGCTGGGCCGACGGTTGGTCGGGTTCAGCCTACGTCTTCACCCGTAGCGGCGGCATCTGGAGTCAGCGGGCCAAGCTGGATCCCTCAGTGCGCTTCCCAGGGATGGGGCAGAGCTTCGGCTGCTCGGTCGCCCTTTGCGGCGGTACGGCCGTCATCGGGTCAAACGAGGGTGACCTCGGCAACGGTTCGGTCTGGGTCTTCACCGGAAGCGGCGATACGTGGGCGGAGCGGACCAGAATCCAAGCCTCGGATGGTTCGTGGAACGACTACTTTGGTGCATGGGTCGCGTTCGACGGGGCCAACATCGTGGCGTCGGCGTTCGGCGATGACGGACGCACCGGCTGCGCGTATCGGTTCTCCGGCGCCGGTGGCACTTGGACCGAGCAGGAGATCTACATGGCTTCCGACCGCGCCGGCTGGGATCAGTACGCTGGTCAGCAGGGAGTCGCCATCTCGGGCAACCACATACTGATCGGGAGTCTGTGTGACGACAACGAGAGAGGCGAAGACGCCGGTTCGGCGTACTTCTACGAGCTGGAGGCGCCCCTCGTCACGCAGCGCTACGAGCAGACCGCGCCGCAGCTCGCGTGGGTCGGCGCGTGGTCCTCGGTCGCTCGGACCCAGCTCTCGGCCGGTTCCGCGCGGTGCGCCAGCGGCATCGGCAAGTCGGTGACCGCGACGTTCGACGGCACCGGCATCGATTGGATCGGGGCGAGGACCACCTCGGCGGGCAAGGCGCGCGTCTACCTGGACGGCGTGCTCGTCGCCACGGTCGACCTGTACTCGAACGCGAACCGCTTCGGCGAGGTTCTGTACAGCGTATCGGGTCTCGACAATGGCCCGCACACGCTCAAGATCGAGTGCTTCGGCTCGAAGAACCCGGCATCTGCCGGCACGAACGTATGGATCGATGCCTTCGACGTGACGGGCGAGCTGACCGGCGGGTCGTAGCCGCAGCGCGCTGACACATCGCACGGACACGAGGGCCCCGGCACGCAGCCGGGGCCCTCGTCGCGCGCTGTGCGGGTCAGCGTTCCCGCACCGCCAGCGGCACGCCCGTCAGTCCGAGGTGCCGGTCGGTCGACCAGCATGCGCTCACACGCCTCGCTCGCATCACGTGCAGCCCGACGGCGTCCGCGATCGTCAGGTCCTGGTCGGCGAACCGGCGCAGCAGCTCTGTGGCTGCCGCCTGCTCGGCAGGGCCGACCGGCACGACGGTGAGCGGTGCGAGGTCCTCCACGAGCGCGAGGAACCGCAGCGCGAGCGCACGGTCGAAGCGCCGCAGGAACCACGCGTGGCCCTCGGCGATCACGAGCGGGGTGGTCACCAGCGGAGGCGGGTCGGCGAACAGCGAGCGGAACGCCGCATGGTGCGCGTCGGTGCGGTCCATGAACGCGATCAGCGCCGAGGTGTCGACGTACGCCTCAGTCCTCATGGCCGTACACGACCTCGTCGACGGTGCCGCTCGCGCGCGGGTCTCCGCTCTCGACGATGCCCGCGTAGCGCATCCACGGAGCGCCGGCGTCCGGCGGCAGGGCGGCGAGCAAGGCGCGGTGGACGTACTCCTCGGGCGTGACGCCCGCACGACGCGCCTCGCGCACGGCGGCGTCCCGGTCCTCGCGGGTGACCGCGATCGCGCATCCGTACTGCGACGCGTCCTCCGCCGCGACCGAGCCCTGCGTCGTCAGCTCGATCCCGAGCGCGCGGGCCACCGCCTCCACGCGCTCCAGGGAAGCGGGCCGGTATGCGTCGCGCTCCCAGCGCGCGACCTGCGACTGCTTCACGCCCAGCCGCTCGCCGAGCTCGCGCTGCGAGACGCCGAGCGCCCTGCGCGCGGCCACGAGTGCGGCGCCGATGTCAGATGCGGGGTTCATGCGGTCAGGATAACACGCGAGTGATGATGACGCGAGAAGCATATTGCGACTCGGCTCGCAGGTGGTTATACTCCGGGTATGAAGACGGCCATCTCCATACCCGACGACCTGTTCGCCGAAGCCGACCGGCTCGCTCGGGAGTCGAACCAGTCGCGCAGCCAGCTGTACAGCCGTGCGGTGCGGGAGTACGTCGCCCGTCACTCGGCCGAGAGCGTCACTGCGGCGCTGGACATCGTCTGCGCTGAGGTATCACCGGTCGACACCGCCTTCGTGTCGGCAGCGGCACGCGAGACGCTCGGGCGGACCGAGTGGTGATCTCTCAGGGCGACGTGTGGTGGGCCGAACTCGGTGAGCCGTCAGGCTCCGAGCCGGGCTTCAGGCGTCCGGTCGTCGTCATCCAGGGCGACTCGTTCAACCGGAGCCGCATCCCCACGACGGTGTGCGTCTCGCTCACGAGCGACCTGCGTTGGGCTGACGCGCCGGGCAACGTGCTGCTTCCGGCAGCGGCTACCGGACTGCCGAAGGACTCGGTCGCGAACGTGTCACAGATCGTCACGCTCGACCGCGCGTCGCTGACTGACCGCGCGGGGGCTCTGACGGATGCGAAGCTCGATCTCGTGCTCGCCGGCGTCGACGTCGTTCTCGGACGCTAGCGACCCCTCGCCCCTCGCCCTACGAGCAGCCGCCGCCCGTCATCGCGCACGGCGACGCGGCCCGGCGCGTCGGCGCACCCACCTTGTGCACGCGCGCCTTCGGCCCCTTGTTGCCGAGGATGCACGTGGTGT
>VAUM01000202.1 GCA_005774595.1 Actinomycetota bacterium | reverse complement strand
CGCCGGCGGGTGCCGCGGCCCGGCGCGCTCACCGACCCGCACGTGCTCGCGCGGCTCGCCTCACAGGAGGTCTACGCCGCAAGCGAGATCGAGTCCTACCTGCAGTGTCCGTTCCGGTGGCTGGTCGAGAAGCAGCTGCGTGCCGAGTCGCTCGATCTTGCCGTCGACGCGCTGACCCGCGGGACCGTGGCGCACGCGGCGCTGCGGAACCTGTACGAGCGGCTCCCCGCCGAGGCGGGAGCCGTCCGGGTGACGGCGGGCTGCCTGCCTGCCGCCTGCGGTCTGGTGGATGCGGCGGTCGACGCCGCGCTCAGCGAGGAGCGGGTGCCCGCGGACGCGTCGGACGCGATGCGGGCGGACGTGGTCAGGCTGCTGCTACGTCATCTGCGCACCGAGCCGGAGTCGCTGCACGGGTTTGCGCCGGCGCACCTGGAATGGTCGTTCGGGATCCGTGACGAGGAGGGGCCGGTGGACCTCGGCGGGTTCTCGCTCAAGGGGTGCGTCGATCGCATCGACGAGGCGGCGGACGGCTCGGTCATCGTGATCGACTACAAGACCGGCGGAGCTGTCGAGGTCAGGGACTGGGCGGAGCGGGGGAAGGTGCAACTGCCGCTCTACGCTGCGGCCGTCGCGCAGCGGTTCGGGCGCGAGGTCGCCGGGTGCTTCTATCGCGGCCTCACGAAGGACTCGGTGAAGCGCTTCGTCGGGCCGTACGTGGAGGGGCGCGTGACGGGCGGCGTGGCGCCGAAGGACGCGCTGTCCGCGGACGGGTTCGCCGAGGCGGTCGGCGACGCGCTCGGCCGTGCCGGCGCGGCGGTCGCGGGCATGCGCGCGGGCGAGATCCCCGCGGTTCCGGCCGGCGACGCGTCCGAGACGTGCCGGTACTGCCCGGCCAGGGGTTACTGCGGGAGGGAGTCGAGGTGAGCGCGGTGAGGCCGAACCCCGAGCAGGCCGCGGTCATCGAGCGTCTCGACGGCGACCTCGTCGTCGCGGCCGGCGCCGGTACCGGGAAGACGGCCACGATGGCGCGGCGCTTCGCGCGCGCGGTAACGCGTGATGACGGCCCGCGCGAGCCGATGGCGCTCGAACAGGTCCTCGCGATCACCTTCACGCGCAAGGCCGCCGCCGAGCTGTCCGAGCGCGTGCGGCGCGTGCTGGTGGGCGAACACGCGGACGGGCTTGCGCTCGCTCGGCACATCGACGAGGCGTGGATCTCGACCATCGACTCCTTCTGCAGCCGCATCGTGCGCCGGCACGCGCTCGCGGCCGGCGTCGAGCCGGGCTTCCGTGTCGCGGACGACGTGCTGTCCGGCACGATGCGCGGGGAGACGCTCGACGAGGTGGTCGCGCGAGCGCGCGCGGAGGGCGGCGACGGCGCTGCACTCGTCGACACCTACGGGGACGAGGCCGTGCGCGTCTGCCTCGGCGACGCGTACGATCGGATCAGGACCATGGGACTCACGGTCGCCGATCTGGAGGTCGCGCAAGGCGAGCCGCTCGGCGAGGCGGTCGCCGCGTTCCTCGACCTCGTGGATGACCTCGAGCGGGGGATCCTGGCGCGGCCGTCGAGGGGCACGACGCTCGAGACCAGCCTCGTGCGCTGTCGCGAGCTGCGCGAGGGACTCGCCGCGGCGATGGCGCTGCCGCCGGACGAGTGCGCGGACGCGGTCCTGGCCGTCGCGCCCCCCGCCAAGCCCGTGACGTTCAGCAGAGCGAGCGAGCCCAAGGACCTCGCCGAAGCGGCCGAGGCCGGCAAGATCCGCCTGCGGACCGCGGCGACCGGGGCGGTGTGCCGCCCGATGATGATCGCGTTCAAGGAGATGCTCGCGGAGTTCGAGGAGGGGTATGGGCGGCGCAAACGCGCGCAGGGCCTGCTGGACCTGCCGGACGTGACGCTCGCGGCGGCGCGACTCTTCGAGCAGCGCCCGGACGTGGCCGGGCACTACCGGTCCCAGTTCCGCCTGATGATGATCGACGAGTTCCAGGACACCAACGCGCTGCAGATGCGAGTCTTCGAGCCGCTCCGCGACGACGACCTGTGCGTCGTCGGCGACGACAAGCAGTCGATCTACGGCTTCCGCTTCGCCGACGTCGACGTGTTTCGCGGCCTTCGCGACGCTGCCGGCGGCGCGACGCCGCTGTCCGAGAACTTCCGGTCGCACCCGGACGTGCTCGCGTTCGTGAACGAGGTGTTCGGCCACCCGACCGTCTTCGGCGAAGACCTCACCAGGCTCGTCGCCCACCGGGCGGCAGGGGAGTCGGCGGGGTGGCCGACGGACTCGCCGCGGGTGGAGGTGCTCGCGGTCGCCGGCTCGACGCTGGGTGAGGCGAGCGCGGAGGAGGCCGAGGCGGCCCTGATCGCCGAGCGCATCGTCGCGCTGCTCGCCGAGGGTGTCTCCGCCGGCGATGTCGTGGTCCTGCTGCGAGGCATGCCGCGGGCGGTCACGTACGCGGCCGCGCTGCGTGACGCCGGCGTGCCGGTACACGTCGCTTCGGGAGAGGCGTTCTTCGACTCGGCGGCCGTCGGCGACCTGCGTGCGCTGCTCAAGGCGCTCATCGTCCCCGATGACGACGGCGCCATGGTCCGCGTTCTCGCCGGGCCGCTCGTGGGCGTCGGGAGCGACGCCCTCCTCGCCGTGCGCGAGGCGGTCGGGCGCTCCGCGTCGCTGGCGTCCGGTCTGCCGCTCGCCGTGGCGGGCGAGGTGCCGGGCGTGTGCGCCGAGGACCGCGAGGCGTTCGCGGCGTTCCTGTCCGCGTTCGACGCGCTGCGCGAGCGAGCGTCCCGCGTGCGGGTGGCCGACCTTCTCCGCGAGGCATGCACGTCGCTCGACTACGACCTGTCGCTGCTCGCGTCGGGCGCGGACGGCCCGCGCGAGTGGCAGAACGCGCTGAAGCTCATGCGGATGGCGGCGGACTGGGACGCGGCGGGCGCAGGCGACGCGGGCGCGTTCCTCGGCCATCTGGAGTCGTGCGAGCGGTATGCGACCGCGGAGCGGGCGGCCCCGCTCGCGGGCGAGGCCTCGGCGGTGCGGATCATGTCGGTCCACGGGGCCAAGGGCCTCGAGTTCCCCGTGGTCTTCTTCGCCCGCGCGCACGGGCAGATGCTGCGCAACGAGGCGCCCGCGCTGCGCGTCGACCGGGTCGACGGCAGGCCGCTCCTCTCGTACAAGCATCCGGAGGACGGGAGCGGGCACGACGGCGCGCCCGGGTCCCGCTACGAGGAGGTGAGGGCTCTCGCCCGCGATCTCGAGCAGGCGGAGGAGCTGCGCCTCGCCTACGTGGCGTGCACCCGTGCGCGCGAGGCGCTGTTCGTCACCGGCGTGGCGAAGGGCAAGGACGACGCGCCGAAGCCGGGAACGTTCCTCGGCGTGCTCCACACCGCGCTCGGGGCGCCTGAGCTCTCCGCGGCGCCGGGGTCCGCTGCGGTGCCGGCGGGCCGCTGGACCGTGGCGGACGCGACGGCTATCGTCCGCCCGGAGCCGCCCGCCGCGGAGCCGTCGCCGGGATCGGCGGCAGCGCCCCGAGCCGCCGCGCCCGGCGCACCGGCGGACGG
>VAUM01000201.1 GCA_005774595.1 Actinomycetota bacterium | reverse complement strand
CTCCACGGCGCCGGGCAGGTAGGACGGGGACTCGTCGGTGACGAACCGGCCGAGCGGCAGGTCGATCGCACCCTCCGCCCGGGTGAGCCGGCCGCCCGCGACAGCGAAGAAGAGCAGCACGAGCGCCCAGTGGAACACCGGGCTGCCGAGCGCGCCCCACGCGTTCGCCGACGCCACAAGCCCGCCATCGGAACGCCGGACGCGCAGGCCGACGGTGCGCAGCTCGCGCGACGCGGCGTCGAGAGCCTCGTCGGCCGACTCGGCGGCCAGAGGCGCCGATCCGGCATGCGGCGCCGACAGGAGCGCCGAGGGCGCGGTGGCTCCCGCACGCAGTGTGCGCACCGCGACGCGGGTACGTTCGACCGCGCACACGAGCGTGCACAGCGCGAGCGCGCCGCACAGCGCGGCGAACACCGGCGAAGCGAAGCCGCGCTCGGCCCATCCGGGGACCGAAGCGGCCAGAGCGGCGTACACCGACGTCGCCGCTATCAGCGCGATGGCGAGCCATGGCGACCTCAGGTATTGGATCACGCGCTCCAACAGGGGTCAGAACACCTCATCCAGCGGGTCCGCGCGCACCTCGAACACGATCCACGGGCCCGGAGACGGCGAGCCCGCGGGCGGGGGCACGAGCGTGTACGTCGCCTCGTAGGAGGTGCGATGGACCGGTCCGATCCAGCTGTTGTCCACGATGGAGAAGTATCGGTAGCGCCACGTCTCCCTCGCAGTCACGACCGCGTCCGAGGCGCTCACCGACACGAGGCTCGTCTCGAGCGACTCCAGCCGCTGGTACAGGCACTGCGACTGCTCGCGATTGAGTTGGATGTAGGAGTCGACCCGCACCATCTCGTACGAATCCGCGGTGAGACTCGCTGAATCGGAAACCGCCGTGGCATAGGCGTACGAGACCCAGTCGAGGTACGAGCGAACGGCGGACTCCGGCGTACGAAGGTCCGGAGCAGCAGGGATGTCGACCTTCTCGGCCTTCGGAAGCTCGAGGGCGTCAGAGTCGCGTTGCTCACCGCATGATGCGCCCGTGAGCAGCAGCGACAGCGCTATGAGGACCGGCAGCAGCCGGCGGGAACGGTGCACGGGTCCTCCCCTAACGACGGCGCGGCCAGTCCAGATGATAGCAGGGGAGCGGACGCGAACCGCCCGCTCCCCTGCCGTTCTGCCCGGCCGATCCTACCAGGTCGGGTTCGTGATCGGATGCCGGGCGCTGTCGCAGCTGTCGCCGCAGTTCGTCTCCGTGCTGCCGGGGCCGTCGGTGATGTTGACGAGGTTGATGCCGTAGAAGCCGTCACCATTGACGGTATCGGGCACCACGTATGCGTTCGCCACACGGTCCGACCGTCCGCGCAACAGCCTGGGGGACTTCCACCCGTGCGGGATGACGACATGGCAGTGGTTGCAGCGCCGCGTATGGTCCGACCTGCTGGGGAAGCTGTGCCGCTCGCTCGTATGGCACCCGGCGCAGAAGTTGTTGGCTGACGTGCCCCAGCTGAACGAGGTCCGGTCGTACCAGTTCCCGGTGCCGCCCCACTTGAGCAGGTATCGGTTGGCAGACCCATGCGGGCCCCTCGCGCCCGTGCCGCTGAACGTGTGGCAGTCTGAGCACGTCATCGACGAGTCGATGCTCCACGGGGCGGCGAGGCCGAGGTCCGTCGGCTTGGCCCACGTCACGCTGCTACTCGTCACCGCGCGAGTGAACGCATCACCCATGACGTTGTGGCCCGAGAAGTTGTTCGGGTTGAAGTCGCGCGCCACGTTCACCTGGGCGTACGCTCGGGTCGTCGGGCGCGAGGGACTGACGATGCCAGTGAGCCCGGTCGCCCCCACGGACGGCGCGGCGTACGAGCTGTGGCACTTGAAGCAGAGGTACGCCTCGTAGTCGGTGGCGCCGCCGCTGATCGTGACGGTGGTGTACGCGGTGGTGAGACCCCAGTTCGACGCGGTCCACGCAGGCTGCACGCCCCACTGCCCGAACATGACGGGGCCGGCGGTCGACTGCCGGGACGTGTGCGTCCCGGGCTGGGAAGCGTGCACGTTGTGACAATCCTCGCACTCGACGTGGCGGTTGGCCACGGCAAAGCTCGCCGACGTGTCGTCGGAGCGGTGGCGGCCCTGCATCGCGGTCGACGTGACCGGATGCGCCGACATCACGCCCGGCCGCCGGAACAGGCCGGTCATGCTGGTAGACGTGGAGTCCATCGCACGCACGCCGTAGTAGTCCAGCGTCGTGCGGTTGGGATTGTCGTTGCCGTGACACCGCAGGCACAGCCATTCCTCGGACATGCCGGCGGTCACCGTGGCGCCCATCGCGGCGAGGATCCGCTCCTCGCCCGAGTAGTGGACCGAGAAGTGGTTCGGGTCGGTCTGGAACCCGTCGGTCTTGCTGCCGTTCTCCATGCCTCCGCCGTCGAGCTCGCCGTCGTGGCACTTCGAGCAGTTCGCATTGAACCGGGTCGAGTCTCCGGCGAAGGTCGAGGGCGCGGAGTAGTTGTGCGAGGACGAGGCGTACTGGCTCGCGGTGACCGTCATCGTCTTGGACGAGCCGCCGGCCGCCATGTTGGCGGTGTCCTTCGTAAGCGCCTGGCTGTGGCAGTAGACGCACACGCCCGGATTCGCAACGGTGCCGAAGTCGGTGTTCGTCGCGTCGGCGGTGGACGCCGGTGCTGCCGCGCCGATCGTCAGGCGCAGGTTCCGGCCTCGCTGATAGGTAACGTTCACAAACGGGCTGAACAGGTTGTGGTCCACGTGGCAGCTCAGGCAGAAGACGTCGGTCCTCGCGCCGGCGCTCAGCGGGTAGGTGATCGTGTCGCCGTTGTAGGTCCCGTTGCCGAGCACGTGGTGGTACCAGTTCGTGCGCTCCGGACCCGTGGTGGTCAGCAGGCTGTCCTCCATACGCGCCTGGTAGACCGTGTGGCACGCGTAGCACGGGATGCCGCCGCGCGACTCGCCACTCGCCGGGTTGTGGACGTTGACCGAACTCGACGACGCGAAGTCGTCGCCGTGGCACACGTAGCACGACCACGCCGTGTCCGCCGCGCTGTGGCCGGTGGGCACGACCGGGAGCTTGAGCACGCCGCCGGTCCTCGGGATACCGAGGAAGTTGCCGCTCGTGATGTTGACCATCGCCGAGCCGTTCCAGCCCTGGCCGGTCGCGTCGTCGGTGACGTGGCACGTCAGGCAGAAGTTGCGGACGTTCACCGGGTTCGTCTGCTCCGTCGAGGTCATGTTGACCTCGCCAGCCCCGTCACCGACGGTGATGGTCGTGCCGTTGACGTTGATGTCGTACAGCAGCATCTTGCCGCCCTCGGCACCGTGCGGGTTGTGGCACACGTCGCAGGGCAGCGCGCTGCCGGCGGGCAGGTTGCCCGCGGTCTTGGTGCGGTGGCCGCTGCGCGGGTTCGTGGCCGGCGCGGTACCGTAGCCGCTCGGCGGGTAGTACGCCGCGATGGCGCTGCCCGGGCCGTTGGCGTCGTGGCACGCGGAGCAGACGCGCTGGGCGTTGGCGGGAACGTTCGGCGCGGCGATCGCGGTGGTCAGCAGTTTTGGGAGCGTG
>VAUM01000200.1 GCA_005774595.1 Actinomycetota bacterium | reverse complement strand
GCCGTCCTCGGTGATGCCGATGTGAAGCGGGTACGGCACGCGGTCGGCGAGCAGGCGGTAGGCATCGACCGTGGAGGCGACCGAGGACGCCTTCGCCGAGACGACGACGTCCTCGAAGCCGCGGGAGGCGAAGTGGGCGCAGAACTCCTCGGCGCTCGCGACGAGCTTGTCGGCGAGCGGAAGGTCGAGGTCGCGAACGCTGTCGGCCAGCGAGCCTGCGTTCACGCCGATGCGGATCGGGATGCCTGCCGCGCCCGCGGCGTCGATGACGGCGTCGACGCGCTCGGCGGCGCCGATGTTGCCGGGGTTGATGCGCAGCTTGGCGGCGCCGCGGCGGGCGGCCTCGATCGCGAGGCGGTGGTCGAAGTGCACGTCCGCCACCACGGGCAGTGGCGAGCCGGAGCAGACCTGCTCGAACCCGTCGAGCGCGTCGGCGTGCGGGATGGCGACGCGAACAATCTCGCAGCCTGCGGCCGCGAGCGCGCCGATCTGAGCGAGGGTGGCCGCGGGGTCCTTCGTGTCGGTGGTGGTCATCGACTGGACGGTCACGGGGGCGCCGCCGCCGATCGGGACACCGCCGACGCTCACCGGCCGCGTGGTGCGGCGCTGCTGCATGACCCTCCCCTCGGTGGTGCGGTCAGCCCGTGATGAGCCGGGCCACGTCAGCGTACATCAGGTATCCGACCAGCGAGAACAGCAGGACGGCGCCGGACGCGGACAGCGCGATCGAGAACTTCCGGCTCAACGGCCGTCCGATCGCGCGCTCGACGAGTTCGAGGAGGACCTTTCCCCCGTCGAGGGGCGGTATCGGGACGAGGTTCATCAGCCCGAGTGACAGCGAGAGCAGCGCGACGAGCCACGCGTAGTCCACCGGGCCGGCCTTGACCGCCTTGGCGATCTCCTCGGAGGCGCCGATCACGCTCCTCGCGCCTGCGACGGCCTCGCGGAAGGTGTCCGGGTTGAAGAAGGACAGGATCGCCGCGCCCACGAGCGTGACGAGCTGCGCGGCGGTGCCGAACGCCTCTCCGAGCGGGACGGGCCCGTAGTCGAGCGCAGCCGAGACGCCCATGACGACCGCCTTCCCGCCGGCGCCGTCGTCGACGGCGGTGAGCGTCACCGGCAGCGTGAGAGCCTCGCCGCCGCGGTCGACGCGGACGGTGATGACGTCGCCGGCGGTGTGGCGCGCGACCCGCGCCTTGACCTCGGCGAACGTGGAGACGTCGACGCCGTCGACCGAGAGGAAGCGGTCCCCGGCCGCGATGCCGGCGGCCTTGGCGCCGTGACTGACGTCGGCGACGCGCGTGGAGGCGGTCGCCTCGCCGGCCACCGCGATGACCGCGACCAGCACCGTGTAGGCGACGACCACGTTGACGAGGATGCCGGCGGTCAGCAGGACGATGCGCTTCCAGGTCGCCAGGCCGCGGTAGGTCGATACGCGCGCGCGGGCGGCAAGGTCGGCGTCGGCCTCGCCGTCGTACCTGGCGACGAGCGCGCGCAGGTGCGTGCCGTCCTCGTCGAGGTGCTCGAGCGCACCCCAGTCGACCAGTGTGGTGGCGATCGCCTGCGCGCGCTCGAGCTCGACGTCGAGCTCGCGGGCGAGGTCGGAGGTCCACAGCGTGCCCGCGTCCGCCGCCACCGCGAGCGCTCTGCCGAGCAGGTCGTCCTCGGGGCCGAAATCCATGCCCGCGATCCGCACGTAGCCGCCGAGCGGCACGGCGGTGACGCCGTAGCGGGTGCCGGAGCGCTTGGAGACGACCGAGAGCGCGGGTCCCGGCAGCCCGATCATGAAGTCGTGGACCTTGACGCGGAACGCGCGCGCGGCGAGGAAGTGCCCGCCCTCGTGCAGCACGATGAGGATGGAGAAGGTGATGACGCCCCACACGACGGCGTCGAGCCATGTGAAGCCAAGCGACACGAGCGTCCTTCCTTGAAGAGCGGCGGTCATGCCGCCGCCGTGACGCGGCCACCGAGCAAAGGGTACGCCATGCGCCTGACACAGGTGGTGGAGACGCGGTGGAGCCTGGCGCCGCCTATGAGCCGAGGAGCGCCACGGCACGCGCCCGCGCGTCGGCGTCGACCGCCTCGACCTGCTCGACGGACTCGAGGTCCTCGCGGGAGGTGCCGCCGACGACGCCCTCGACCACGCGGTCGATGTCGGTGAGCCGGCATCTCCCGGCGAGGAACGCGGCGACGGCGACCTCGTTGGCGGCGTTCATGGCGGCGGGCACCGTGCCGCCCGCACGGCCCGCCTCGAGGGCGAGGGCGAGGCAGCGGAACGTGTCGGACTCGGGGGCTCCGAACTCCAGCGATCCGGCCTGCGTGAAGTCGACCGGAGGCACGGGCGCCTCCCAGCGCTCCGGGTACGACAGCGCGTACTGGATGGGCACGCGCATGTCGGTGGCGCCGAGGTGGGCTTTGACGGAACCGTCCGCGAACTCGACCATCGAGTGCACGCACGACTGCGGATGGACGACGACGGTGATGCGGTCGTAGCCCACGCCGAACAGGTGGTGCGCCTCGATCGCCTCGAGACCCTTGTTCATGAGCGTGGCCGAGTCGATGGTGATCTTCGGCCCCATCGACCACCGCGGATGCCTGAGGGCCTGCTCGGGAGTGACCTCGGCGAGCTGCTCGCGCGTCATGCCGCGGAAGGGCCCCCCGGACGCGGTGAGCCAGATCCGGGCGACCTCGCCGGGGTCCTCCCCCGCCAGGCACTGGAAGATGGCCGAGTGCTCCGAGTCGACCGGCAGGAGCGCGCCCGGGGCTGCGAGGCGCATGACCAGCTCGCCACCGACGACGAGCGACTCCTTGTTGGCCAGGGCGAGGCGCCTGCCGGAAGTCAGCGCGGCGATGGTGGCGCGCAGTCCGGCCGCGCCGACGAGCGCGTTCAAGACCACGTCGACGCCCTCGAGGGCCGCAAGGCGCACAACGGCCTCGGGCCCATCGGCCGACGCGAGGGCAGTGTGCGCGACGGCGAACGCGGCCGCCTGCTCGGCGAGCAGGCCGGCGTTGCTGTTGGCGGCGAGGGCGACCACCTCGATGCGGTCCGGGAAGCGCGCCGCGACGTCGAGCGCCTGCCGCCCGATCGACCCGGTCGACCCGAGTATCGCCAGGCGCACCCGGCTCATCGCACGCCCGCCCACGCGATCATCCAGTACGCGACGACCGAGACGAGGATGAGCGAGTCGTGACGGTCGAGGAAGCCTCCGTGCCCGGGCAGCAGCGTGCCGGAGTCCTTGACGCCGGCCTCACGCTTGAGGCGCGACTCGAACAGGTCGCCGGTGGCCGTGGCGATCGAGACGGCGACGCCGATGGCCGCGTGCCAGCCGAGCGTCAGCGGCCAGTCGGGCACACGCTCGCGCACGAGGTAATAGGTCAGCAGCCATACGACGATGGTGAACAGCGTGCCCGCGGCGAAACCCTCCCAGGACTTGTTCGGCGAGATGCGCGGCGCCATGCGGTGACGGCCGAGGGTCGAGCCGACGATGTAGGCGAACGAGTCGTTCGCCCACACGCTCACCACGGTCGCCAGCAGGAGGAGGACCTGCGGCGCCATGACGCCCTCTCC
>VAUM01000199.1 GCA_005774595.1 Actinomycetota bacterium | reverse complement strand
CGCCTACCCCCCGTGCACAAGCCGCTCGAGCGTGTCCTCGTACGCCCCCGCGAGCCGCTCCACCGGCACCTCGCACATGCCGCACAGCGCGAGCGCCTCGCCGCCCACGGTCCCGATGACCGCATACGGCACCTCGTGCTGCAGGCACAGCTCCACGATCTCCTCAGCCCGGTCCTCCGCGCACGTCAGCACCACGCGGCTCTGTGTCTCCGAGAACATCGCCGCATGCGCGGCCAAGCCGTCCTCCAGATGCACGTCGGCGCCGATACCGCCCGCCACGCAGCACTCCGCGAGCGTGACCGCGATGCCGCCTTCCGAGCAGTCGTGCGCCGACTTCGCGAGCCCGCCCCGCACCGCCGCACGCACGACCGCCTGCACGTCGCGCTCGAGATCGAGGTCGAGCGCCGGCGGCGCTCCCGCCACGACGCCGTGCAGCACCTTGAGGTACTCGCTGCCGCCGAGTTCGTCGGCGGTCTCGCCCACCAGCACGATCACGTCGCCGGCGTCCTTGAACGCCATGCCCGGCGCAAGACGGACATCGTCGACCAATCCCACGAGGCCCACGGTCGGGGTCGGGAAGATCGCCTGCCCGAACGACTCGTTGTAGAAGCTCACGTTGCCGCTGATGACCGGCACGCCGAACGCCTTGCACGCGTCGGCGAGCCCGCGCACCGCCTCGTGGAAGGTCCAGAACACCTCGGGCTTCTCGGGATTGCCGAAGTTGAGGCAGTCGGTGATGGCGGCCGGCTCTCCGCCCGCGCACGCGACGTTGCGCGCCGCCTCCGCGAACGCGATCTGCGCGCCCACGTACGGGTCGAGGTAGCAGTAGCGCCCGTTGCAGTCGCTCGCGGTGGCGATGCCGCGCACGCCGTCGCCGATGCGGATCACCGCGGCGTCGTGACCGGGCAGCACGGCGGTGTCGAGCCTCACCTGGTGGTCGTACTGCTCCCAGATCCACTTGCGCGAGCAGATGTTGGGGCTGGCGAGCACTGCCAGCAGCGCGTCGGCGAGCGCTTCCGGGCCGTCGGGGTACGCGAGGCCCGCCCACGAGTACGCCTGCACCTCATCGAGGTACGCCGGCCGCTCCATGGCGGGGTCGTAGATTGGCGCATCGTGAGCCAGCGTGGAGGCGGGCATGTCGCCCACCACGGTCTCGCCCTCGCGCACCATGAACCGCCCGGTGTCGGTGACCGTGCCGATGACGGTCGAGCGCAGGCCCCACTTCTCGCACACCGCCTGCGCGTCGGCGAGCCGCTCCGGCTCCACCACCGCGACCATGCGCTCCTGGGACTCGGACACCATGATCTCGAACGGCTTCATGGCGTCCTCGCGCTGCGGGACCTTCGTCACGTCGATGTCGACGCCGGCGCCGCCGCGGCTCGCCATCTCGGAGATCGAGCTGGTCAGACCGGCCGCTCCGCAGTCGCCGAGGCCGACGAGCAGCCCACCTTCGAGCAGTTCGAGACACGCCTCGATGAGCAGCTTCTCCTCGACCGGGTCGCCGACCTGCACGCTCGGCCGCTTGTCCTCGGCCTTCTCGTCGAACTCCTGGCTGGCGAGCACCGACGCGCCGCCGATGCCGTCGCGGCCCGTGGTCGAGCCGATGAGCAGCATGAGGTTGCCCGCGCCGCCCGCGACCGCGCGCGTGAGGTTCTCCTCGCGCAGCAGGCCGATCGACATCGCGTTGATGAGGCAGTTGCCGGCGTAGGCCTCGTCGAAGTAGACCTCGCCGCCCACCGTGGGCACGCCGATGCAGTTGCCGTAGCCGCCGATGCCGGCCACGGCGCCCTCGAACAGGTAGCGCTGCCGCGGGTCGTCGAGCGTGCCGAAGCGCAGCGAATCGAGCGATGCTATCGGGCGCGCGCCCATCGTGAAGATGTCGCGGATGATGCCGCCGACGCCGGTCGCCGCGCCCTGGTACGGCTCGATGGCGCTCGGGTGGTTGTGCGACTCCATCTTGAACGCGACCGCCCAGCCGTCACCGACGCTGATGACGCCGGCGTTCTCGCCGGGGCCCTGCAGCACGTGGGGGCCGTCGTTCGGGAACATGCGCAGCGCCTTGCGCGAGTGCTTGTACGAGCAGTGTTCGCTCCACATCAGCGAGTACATGTACAGCTCGGTCACGGTCGGCGTACGGCCGAGGATGCCGGTGAGCTTCTCGTACTCGTCGGGCTTCAGGCCGAGCTCGACGGCGAGCTGCGGGGCGAGTTCGGGCGCGAGGTCGGCGACGGGTTCCGGCATGTGGGGCGGCTCCTCGAAGACGCGGCGGGGACGGGCGGCTCGGCGCGCGTGCCGGGCCTCACCCGCATTCTAGGCGAACGCGCACGACGCGGGGGCGCGTGGCGCGGACGGCCCGAGCGCGCTACTCCGGCGACTGCTGGGCCGACTTCTTCTCGGGCTCGGGCGAGGCCACGATCACCACGTCGATGTTGCGCGTCTCGCGCATGATGCGGTTGACGATCGACCCTCGGAAGATCTCCTCCATGCGGCTGCTGGCCGACTGCCCCATGACGATGAAGGTCGCCTGGTAGGCGCTCGCGGTGCGGATGATCTCCTCGGCGGGGTCGTCGCCGGTGAGCTCGACGTACTCGCCGCCGAAATGCTCGGTGAGCTGCCGCACGTCCTCGAGCGCTGCCTCCTCGGCGCCCGACGGCCGCACGCCGGGCGAACGCACGTGCATCACGCGCAGGTCCCCCGACATCCGCCTGGCCATCTTGTAGCCGCGGCGCACGAGCTTCGCCGCCGAGTGCGGCCTGGCGATGGTGACGAGCACGCGGTCCCGGGCACCCCACGTCTTGTCCACGTCGTGCGCCTCGATGAACGCCTCGAGCTCGATGTCGACCTCGTCGGCGGTCTTGCGCAGCGCCAGTTCGCGCAGCGCCACGAGGTTGCCCCGCCTGAAGAAGTTCGACAGCGCCTGTTCGACCTTCTCCGGGCGGTAGATGACCCCGCGCTTCAGACGATTGAGCAGCGCCTCGGGCGTGATGTCGACGAGCACGACCTCGTCCGCCTCGTCAAGCACGCGGTCGGGGACCGTCTCGCGCATGCACACGCCGGTGATCTGGGCGACGACGTCGTTCAGGCTCTCGAAGTGCTGGACGTTGACCGTGGAGATCACGTTGATCCCAGCGTCGAGCAGTTCCTCGACCGACTGCCAGCGCTTCCCATGCCGCGTGCCCGGCACGTTCGTGTGGGCGAGCTCGTCGACGAGCACCCAGGCCGGGTGCCGCGCGAGCACGGCGTCGGTGTCGAGCTCCTCGAAGACCGCGCCGTGGTACTCGACCCGCTTGGGCGGGATCGCATCGAGTCCGGCCTCGAGCGCGATCGTCTCGGGACGGTCGTGCGGCTCGACGTAGCCGATCACCACGTCCTCGCCCCTCGACGCGCGACGCTGCGCCTCGGCGAGCATCGTGTAGGTCTTGCCGACCCCCGCCGCGTAGCCGAGGAAGATCTTGTGCCTGCCGCGCGCGGGCGCTCCCGTGTCAGCCTCGCCGGACACCGCTCACCTCCCGCCGGTCTCGTCGAGCGCCAGGTTCAGCTCGAGCACGTTGACCCTCGGCTCGCCGAGGAAGCCCAACTGGCGCCCGGTCACGTGCTCGTCCACCAG
>VAUM01000198.1 GCA_005774595.1 Actinomycetota bacterium | reverse complement strand
CCGTCGCGCAGCGGGGCGCGCCGGCTCCGGCGCCGTCCGCCGCCGCCGCGCCCGACGCGGGCGGCGACGTGCCGCACATCGACGACCTGTTGCGGCTGATGATCGAGCGCGGCGGCTCCGACCTCCACGTCACGGTCGGCAGCCCCCCCGGCATCCGCATCCGTGGCGAGATCGTGCCCGTCGAGAACCACAAGGCGCTCTCGCCGAAGGACACGATGGCGATGCTGCTGTCGCTGCTCTCCGAGGAGCAGCGCAAGCGGTTCGAGACGGAGCTCGAGCTCGACTTCGCCTACTCGATACCGGGCCTGTCCCGCTTCCGCGCGAACGTCTTCCAGCAGCGCAACTCGATGGGCGCGGTCTTCCGCGTCATCCCGATCAACATCCCGACGTTCGAGCAGCTCGGCCTGCCGAAGGTCTGCCGGTACCTCGCCGAGCGCCCGCGCGGTCTCGTGCTCGTCACCGGCCCGACCGGCTCTGGCAAGTCCACCACACTCGCGGCGATGGTCGACCACATCAACGCGACCCGGTCGCTCCACATCATCACGATGGAGGACCCGATCGAGTTCATGCACCGCAACAAGAAGGCGTACGTGAACCAACGCGAGATCGGTGAGGACACGCACTCGTTCTCCTCGGCGCTCAAGCGCGTGCTGCGACAGGACCCGGACGTCATCCTCGTCGGCGAGATGCGCGACCTCGAAACGATCTCCGCCGCGATCACGGCGGCCGAGACCGGCCACCTCGTGCTCGCCACCCTGCACACGACCGGCGGCCCCGAGACCATCGACCGCATCATCGACGTCTTCCCGCCGCATCAGCAGCAGCAGGTGCGCATGCAGCTGTCGAACACGCTCGAGGGCGTGCTCTCACAAGTGCTGCTCCGTTCGACCGACGGCCGCAGCCGCGTGATGGCCATGGAGATCATGCTCGGCATCCCCGCCATCCGGAACCTCATCCGCGAGGGCAAGACGCACCAGATGCCCACCATCATCCAGGGCGGTGCGTCGCTCGGCATGCAGACGTTGGACCAGTCGCTGAAGAACCTGCTGCAGGGCGGGAAGTGCTCGTTCGAGGAGGCCATCGGCAAGGCGCAGAACCCCCGCGAGCTGGCAGGCATGGTCGGCCGGAAGATGCCGTAGGCGCCGACGGCCGCATCGGCCCGCGCGCTGCTCTGAGAGGAGACCGCCGTGGACACCGTCCGCGTGCGTTGGAACGGCAATCGCCAGTTCGTCGGGTGGGACGAGGCCGGGCACGGCGTCGTCATGGACGCACCCGCGGCGTACAAGGGGGAGGGCGCCGGCCCCCGTCCGGTCGAGCTCGTGCTCTACGCGCTGGCGGCATGCACGGGGATGGACGTCGTCTCCATCCTCGAGAAGAAGCGCCAGCCGTTCACGGGTGTCGAGATCGTGGTCGGCGGGACGCAGCGCGAGGACGACTACCCGCACTACTACGAGGAAGTGACGCTCGAGTACGTGGTCACCGGGCACGGGGTCGACCCGGCCGCGGTCGAGCGCGCGATCGAGCTGTCCGAGGAGAAGTACTGCTCCGTGAAGGGGATGTTCGGTCCGCAGGTTGTCGTGACCGCCTCGTTCCGCATCGTCGAGGACGGCGGGGCAGGCGGGCCGGCCGCCGCCGAGGAGGGCTGAGCGCATGGGCGAGTACGACTATGCGGTGCTCATGCCGGTCTACAACGAGGCGGCCACCGTCGGCGCCGTGCTCGACGCGGTCCGCGTCCACTACCACGGCGAGGTCCTCGTGGTCGATGACGGCTCGACCGACGGGACGCAGTCCGTCCTGGCCGAGCGCGACGACATCCTGCCCCTCTGGCACCCCGAGAACCTCGGCTACGGGCGCTCGCTGATCGACGGCCTCGCGTACGCGCGGTTCATCGGCCTGGAGTATCTCGTGACCATGGACTGCGACGGCCAGCATGAGCCGGCGCACATCCCGCAGTTCTTCGCGGAGCTGATGGCCGGGGGCGACATCATCTCCGGCAGCCGGTACCTGCCGGACAGCGGCTCGGCCGGCGAGGCGCCCGAGGAGCGCCGGCGCATCAACGAGCAGGTGACCGCCGAGGTCAACCGCGTGACCGGGTGGGGGCTCACCGACGCGTTCTGCGGCTTCAAGGCGTACCACCTCCCGGCCCTCGACGCGCTCGCGCTGTCCGAGCAGGGGTATGCATTCCCCATGCAGCTGTGGGCGCAGGCATGGAAGGCCGGCCTCTCGGTCCGCGAGGTCGCGGTCGAGCGCATCTACGTGACCGGCGACCGGTCGTTCGGCGAGGACCTGGACGACCCCGGCAAGCGGCTCGAGTACTACCTGCGTGTGTGGCGTGATTCGGTGGGGAGTGACGAGTGAGCGTCGACGCCGTCTGCGTGGGGGCACACCCCGACGACGTGGAGATCGGCATGGGCGGCACCGTGGCCGGCATGGTCCGCCGCGGGCTCGGCGTGATGATCGTCGACCTGACGAACGGCGAGCCGACGCCGCACGGCACCCCCGAGACGAGGGCGGCCGAGGCGACCGAGGCGGCCGCGGTCCTCGGCTGCGGGCGGGTCACGCTCGACCTTCCCAACCGCGAGCTGTTCGACACCGTCGAGGCGCGGACCGCGCTCGCCGAGGTCATCCGCGAGCTGCGGCCGGAGATGCTGTTCATGCCGTACCCGGTCGACGCCCACCCCGACCACGTCGCCGCGGCGTCGATCGCGGAAGCCGCCCGGTTCTACGGCAAGTTCACGAAGACGCCGATGGCAGGGGAGCCGCACTTCGTCCCGCGTGCGTACCGGTACCTCGCGGTGCATCTGCGCGTGGTCGCCCGGCCTTCGTTCTGCGTGGACGTCACCGCGGACATGGCCGCCAAGGCCGCTGCGCTGCGCTGCTATCGCTCGCAGTTCGAGGTGAATGAGGCGAACGCTGGCGCCATACCGATGATCGAGGCGACCGCGGCCCACTGGGGCGCGATGGCGCGCGTGGCGGCCGCGGAGCCCTTCTTCGCGCTCGAGACCCCGTGCGTGCCGGGGCCCGAGGCGTTCCTCTAGGCGCGGCGAAGGTGGCGCACGCCAGGCCGAGCGTCCCGCAGGGGCACGGCGAGCTGCTCGTACAGCCGCCCTACGCCGATTGGGCGTCGATCGCCGAGGCGAACCGGGCCGCGGCGGCGGCGTGGGACGCCCGTATCGGCGGCCTGCCCGCAGCGGAGCTTCGCGCCCTCGCGAGGCGCGAGGCTTGCGATGCCGCGGCGTCCTTCTCCGCTCGCATCGGCGTGCCCGTGGCGGCCGCCGACCCCGCGGGGCTCCTCGTCATGACCGGCCACCAGCCGGAGCTCTACCACCCCGGGGTATGGGTGAAGGACTTCCTGCTCCAGCGCCTCGCCGATGACACCGGCGCGACCGCGATCGATCTGGTGGTCGACTCGGACGGCTTCGACACGGTCGCCGCGGTGTTCCCCTGCATGCGGCCGGAGGCCGCGCGCTGCCGAGCGACGCTGGCGGTGGCCGCTCCCGGCGCCTGCTACGGCTGCACGCCCGCCCCCGACGCGGCGCAGGCTGCCGCGTTCCGTGCCGCCGGGGCGGACGCGCTCGGCACCCTCCCGACGCCGGCCCTCGCGCGGCAC
>VAUM01000197.1 GCA_005774595.1 Actinomycetota bacterium | reverse complement strand
GGGTGCTGCAGCGGCGGTCGCACTGAACCCCGATCACGTCTTCCACAGCCGCTTCGTCGCGCCTGACGTCATCGCGACGTTCTTCGCGACAGCCACGGTGCTCGCCGCGGTCGGCATCGCCAAGAAGGGGACGTGGCGCGACTACCTGCTCGCTGGCGTGCTGACCGGTCTCGCGGCGGGGACGAAGTACAACGCCGGCCTCGTCTTCATCGCCGTGGCGGCGGCGCATGTCGCCCGTCTGGACCTCCGTTCGCCGTTCCGCCCGCGTGACCTCCTCTTCCTGATCGGCGCCGCTGCCGCCGCCGCCGCCGCGTTCCTGCTGTCGACTCCTGCGCTGATCGTCGAGCCCGGCACCGTGGTCGGTGCGGTCCTCGGGATCGGCCGGACCTACGGCACCGGTCACCCGGGCCAGGACGGCGGGCAGGTGGTGTGGTACGCCCGCAACATCTGGGTGACCTTCGGGCCGCTCGCCCTGTTCTTCGCCGCGAGCGCGTGGAGCGCCATGCGGCGCAAGGACCGTGTGCTTGCTGCGGCGATGGTCTTCCCGGTCGTCTACCTCGTGTTCCTCTGCCTGTTCACGGTGAGGAACGAGCGGGTGATGCTCCCGGTCGTGCCGGTGTTCGCGGTCATCTCCGTCGCGGGCGCGTTCATGTCTGCGGACCTGGTGCCGTCCGGCGCGCCGGCCCGATGGGCGCGCACGGCGGCCCCCGCGGTACTGGCCGCGCTGCTCGTCGTGCCAGCCGCTCGCGCATTCGCGTGCTCACGCTCGTATGCCGGTCCGCAGGCGCAGGCTGAGGCGCGGCAGTGGATCGACGCGAACCTCCCCCGTGATGCGCGGATCGTGGTCGAGAACTACGGCCCGTACGTGTTCGACACGCATCCGGGCGCGACCGCGACGGACTACCTCGGGCACGCGTCCGCAGACGCGTATCGTGACGAAGGAGTCGAGTACCTCGTCGCCAGCAAGGACGCGTTCGGCAGGTTCTACACCGACCCGGGCAGTTCCGCGGTGTATCTGACCGCGCGAGACAACTATGAGTCGTTCCGGAAGGAGTTCCGGGCGCTCGCGACATTCACGGACGCCACTCAGCACGGCGTGATCGTGTACGCGGTGAGCCCATGACCACCGCGAAGGGCGGGTCGGCCCCGTCGCTCCGCACCGTGTGCTGGGTGGTGCCTGCCTACGACGAGGCGGCCTCGATCGCCGACCTGGTGCATCGGATCGCCGAGGTCTCGGAGGGCGCCGGCTGGCGGTGGCGGCTCATCGTGGTGGATGACGGAAGCTCGGATGGCACCGGCGACCTCGCCCGCGACGCAGGCGCAGGGAGGGCCGAGGTGCTCGTGAACCAGCCGAACCTGGGCCTGGGGCGCACCATCCGGCGAGGCCTGCGCGCGGCGGCCGAGTCGCTGGGTCCCGGCGACGTCATCGTGACCCTCGACGCCGACCTGACGCAGGACCCGGTCTACGCATCCGCACTGCTCGCACTGCTCGACGAGGGCGCGGACGTCGCCATCGCGTCTCGCTACCGGAGAGGTTCGAGTGTCGAGGGTCTCTCGGTCTTCCGACACGTCCTGAGCTTCGGAGCGGGCGCTCTCATGACGCTGCTGCGCCCCATCCGCGGCGTGCGCGACTACAGCTGCGGCTTCCGTGCCTACCGGGCGGAGGTGGTCCGGGACGCGTTCGAGCGATGGGGTGACGACTTCATCCGCGAGGACGGGTTCGGGTGCATGGTCGAGATCGCCGAGCGGCTGCGCGAGACGGCCGTCTTCGCCGAGGCGCCGTTCACGCTGCGCTACGACCTGAAGCGCCGGGGCTCGGCGATACCCGTACTCAGGACGATCGCTGCGTACGGTCGCGTGCTGCGGCGCGTCTCGAAGGAAGGGCACTCCGCAGCCCCGATCGGGATGCTCGCCCTCGCGTTCGTCGCCGTGATGCTCGGTGCGGTCGGGCAGGCGTTCCTGCGCGCGGGCGCGGGCGGGGTGGACGCGAGTGGCGTGGTCGAAACGCTGGCGATCGCGCTGCGCGACCCGCGCGTGATCGGCGGCTTCCTCGCATACGGGTTCTCGACGGTGCTGTGGCTCGTCGTGCTGTCGCGGCTCGACCTCTCGGTCGCCTATCCGATCGGCGCCTGGGGCTACGTGGTCGTCACGATCGCCGCGGTCATCGCGGGCGAGCAGGTACCTCCTTCGAGATGGGCCGGCGTGGCGCTCATCGTGCTCGGGATCCTACTCGTCGGCTGGCTCGGGGTGGCTCCGCAGCTCGAGCGGGCGAAAGGGGCGAGCGCCAGGTGACGCCGTACTCGCTCGCCGCTGTGCTCATGGCGGTACTGCTGGCGATGGCCGGGCAGATGCTGCTCAAGCGCGGGATGTCTCTGCTCGGGCCGGTCGACCGTGAAGCGCTCAGGCGCCCGTTGCGGCTCGTGGGGGCGATCGCCACGCGCTGGGAGGTCATGCTCGGGCTCGTGGTCTACCTCTCGGCGTCGCTGGCGTGGATCTACGCACTGTCGCTCGTGGAACTGTCGGTGGCCTACCCGTTCCTCGGGATGAGCTACGCGATCCTGCCGGTTGTGGCCGCGTGGCTGCTCAAGGAGCGCCCCACGTTCTCGCAGTGGGTCGGCGTCACGCTCGTGGTGACCGGCGTGCTGCTGGTGATGTCGTCGATCTGAGACCCTCCCGTTCGGTGCGGCCCGCGGGGCTGTCTGCGTCGCATACGGTTCCTCGGAACGATCGTTCCGAGGAACCGTATGCGCGGGCGAGCGGCCCGCCGCCGACGCCGCGCGCCACGGTCGCCTGCGCTAGAATGTGCGGACCTGTCCGACGACCTTTTCGAGGAGCGAGAAGCGCCATGGCACGCCCGATGACGATCACCGAGAAGATCCTGGCCGCCCACGCCGGCCTGCCCGAGGTCGAGCCCGGGCAGCTCGTCGAGTGCAAGCTGGACCTCGTGCTCGCCAACGACGTGACCGCGCCCATCGCCATCAAGGAGTTCGGCAAGGTCGGGGTGGAGCGCGTCTTCGACCCCGCGCGCATCGCGCTGGTGCCGGACCACTACACGCCGAACAAGGACATCAAGTCCGCCGAGCAGGCCAAGATGATGCGCGAGTTCGCCCGTGCGCAGGAGATCACGCACTACTGGGAGATCGGCTGCATGGGCGTCGAGCACGCGCTCCTGCCGGAGCAGGGCGTCGTGGTGCCCGGCGACGTGATCATCGGCGCGGACTCGCACACCTGCACCTACGGCGCGCTGGGCGCGTTCGCCACGGGCGTGGGCTCGACCGACGCCGCCGTGGGCATGGCGACCGGTGAGGCGTGGTTCAAGGTGCCCGCCTCGCTGAAGTTCAACGTCGAGGGCGAGTCGGGGCCGTGGGTCTCCGCCAAGGACGTCATCCTGCACGTCATCGGCATGATCGGCGTCGACGGCGCGCTCTACCAGGCGATGGAGTTCACCGGCTCCGCGATCCGCGCCTTGGACATGGACGGCCGCATGACGATCTGCAACATGGCGATCGAGGCCGGCGGCAAGAGCGGCATCATCGAGGTCGACGACGTCACGCGGGCGTACGTGGCCGGCCGCGCCGAGCGCGAGCCGGTGGAGTACCACTCGGACGCCGACGCCGCCTACGCGCGGGTCTACGA
>VAUM01000196.1 GCA_005774595.1 Actinomycetota bacterium | reverse complement strand
TCGCCTCGGCGCAGCCCGGCTTCCTGGCCGGCTACACGGGGCTCGAGGACAACGCCGAGTCGCTCCGGGTGTCGGCGCACAAGGACGTCGCGTGCACGGACTGCCACGGCGACCGTCGCGGCGACCTTGCGCAGGAGGTCTCGCTCGTCGGCGACTTCTACCGCGGCCTGGTGCGCAAGCCGGCGGACCCGCTGTTCGTCCGGCTCGAGCGCCCGACGCGCGCGGCGTGCCTCGGCTGCCACTCCGAGGACTGGAGCGACGAGGCGTCCCGGACGCTGAAGATCCCGCACCCGGCGCACCTGCGCGTGGCGGACGAGCCGCGGGAGTGCGTGGACTGCCACAAGTGGACCGCGCACGAGGAGGAGTACATCGAGCGCCACAAGGAGATGCCGTTCTCTGCGGTGTGCGCGTCCTTCGGCTGCCACGTCGGCACCAAGCAGCCCGCGGACTGCTTCACCTGCCACCACGTGCTGACCGACGCGCAGCGCACGTGGCGCACCACGCACGAGAAGACGGTGCGCGAGCGCGGACAGAACGGCTGCCTCGAGAAGTGCCACACCGTGGACCAGTGCGTGACGTGCCATACGACCGGGCAGATGCCGAGGATCGAGTCGCGCCTGGTGACGGCGAGCGTGAAGGCGATCGACGACAAGCACATCAAGAAGGACTGGATCGAGAAGCACGGCGACGTCGCCCTGCCCGACCAGAAGGTGTGCCTCGCGTGCCACGTGTCGCTCGATGAGTGCAAGGAGTGCCACGAGATCAGGCCCGAGTTCCACGGCGCGAAGAGCACCTGGCTCAACAAGCACAAGACGCTCGCGGCCGACGTGGACGGCGACGAGGTCGTCGAGAACCCGGCCAAGGAAGCGCGCTGCCTCGTCTGCCACGAGAGGGACTGGTGCGAGGAGTGCCACGATCAGTTCGAGGAGATGCGCTAGGTGGCTGACCCGGACGACAGCGCTCCCGGCGCCGGAGGGCCGGCACCGCAGTCCGAGGCCGGGCAGGCCGCGGTCCCGCCTTCGCCCAGGCGCGTCATCACGCTGCACGTCCCGTGGAAGAGCATCCTCGCCGTGGGCGTGCTGATCGCGTTCGGGCTGCCGGTCTACTTCATGCTCCAGCCGGGCACGTACGAGCGCTATCCGGACCTGAAGTCTCGGATGGACGACTGGCGCACCTCGACCCACGCGCGCATCGCCTGCGCCGACTGCCACGTCGACCCGGGTGTGAAGGGCTTCCTCGCGTTCGCCGCGAAGGCGGGCCCCGCGTTCTACTCGCAGATCGTGAACGGGCCTCGGTCCGAGAACCTACTCAACGCGCCGAGTCGCGCGGCGTGCCAGAAGTGCCACACCGGCTATCGCGAGGTCTCGTCCGACGGGGACCTGCTGATCCCGCACAAGGCGCACGTTGAGGTGCTCGACATGAACTGCGTGCGGTGTCATCAGGACCTCGTGCACTCGAAGAACGAGCACGGCTTCAACCGGCCGCAGATGGAGATGTGCTTGAAGGCGTGTCACGACGGCACGCAGGCCACCCGCGAGTGCGTGAAGTGCCACACCCGCAAGCAGGCGCCGGCCGACCACAAGCGCGGCGACTGGCTCGAGGTGCACAGCGCCATGGCCACGAAGACCGACTGCGACGAGTGCCACTCCTGGTCGCCCGACTACTGCAAGGACTGCCACCTCGAGCGCCCGGAGTCGCACACGGCGACCTGGAAGAAGGACCACCAGCACCGGGCGAAGGAGCGCGGCAAGGGCTGCTACGCCTGCCACGACTCCGCGAAGTTCTGCAAGCAGTGCCACGACTGACCGATGTGCGCAGCGGCCGATAGCCGCGAGGAGCGATCGTGCCCGAGGACCACGACAGCCCGACCGAGAACGCCCCAGGCGGCCCCTTCGCCCGGCTGCGCGGCGCGCTCGCCCGCGGGCCGCGGCGCACGCGCGTGATCGTGCGCTCGGCGGCCGCGGCGCTCGCGCTCGTGGTGTTCGTCGGGCTCCCGGCGTTCTTCGCCTCGCGCCCCGAGTTCGTGCGCCGCTACCCGAAGCTCGACGCGCAGTACCGCTCGTGGCAGGTGTCGGAGCACGTCAAGGCGCCCTGCCGCAGCTGCCACGTGCCGCCGGGCGCACTCGCCCAGACCGGGTTCGTCGGGCGCATGCTCGGGGAGTTCTACCTCTCGATCATCACGCGGCCCGACACGCTCGACGAGTTCCCGGTGCCCACGACCGAGGCGTGCTCGTCGTGCCACATGGAGCTGCGGGCCGTATCGCCCGCGGGCGACCTGAACATCCCGCACCGCGCGCACGTGGACGTGCTCGGGATACCGTGCGTCCGGTGCCACGCGGGACTCGCGCACAGCAAGGGCACGTCGGGCACGGGCAAGCCGACGATGGAGGCGTGCCTGACCTGCCACGACGGCGTGCATGCAAAGGACTCCTGCTCGGCGTGCCATACCGACAAGGCCGCGCCGGCCAGCCATCGTGCGGCCGACTGGAGCACCGCGCACCCGGAGCGGCTCGCCGGCGACGGCTGCGAGAAGTGCCACAAGTGGCGCGACGACTGGTGCGCCGACTGCCACACGAGGCGGCCGAAGTCCCACGTGAAGAACTGGCGCACCGTGCACCGCGACCGCGTCGCGACGCACCGCAACTGTGAGGCGTGCCACGAGGCCGCGTTCTGCGTCCGCTGCCACGGCGAGGTGCCCTCGCTCGACTTCGACCCGGCGCTCAAGCGGGTCCGGTAGGCACGAGGCGCGATGAACGCACAGCGCATCCTGGTCGTCGATGCCGAGGCGCCGAGCCTCAAGGTGGTCGACCGCGCGCTGACCGCCGAGGGCTTCGAGGTCGTCACCGCCGCGGATGCCGCCTCCGGCGAGGAGGCGTTCGCGACGTCCCGTCCCGACCTCGTCATCCTCGACGTGACGCTGCCCGACCGCTCCGGCCTCGAGGTCGCGCGGGGCCTGCGCGCGTCGTCGAACGTCCCGATCATCATCCTGTCGGCGCGCGCGGACGAGGTCGACCGGGTGCTCGGGCTCGAGTTCGGGGCGGACGACTACGTCGCCAAGCCGTTCTCGGCGCGCGAGCTCGTCAGCCGCGTCAAGGCGATCCTGCGCCGCGCCGCCGGCTGTGCCGACGACCGCTCGGTCATCGAGGTCGGCGAGTTGAGGATCGACGCCGCGTCGCGCGAGGTCACCCTGCGCGGTGTCCCGGCGCACCTCACGCGCACCGAGTACGACATCCTGCTCCACCTCGCGAGGCACCCGGGCACGGCGTTCTCGCGCGAGGAGATCATCGCGGCCCTGGCGGCCGAGCCCGCCATCGCGGACGAGCGGGCGATCGACGTCCACATCCACAACATCCGCGAGAAGCTCGAGCCCGACCCCAGGGACCCGGCGTACGTCCTGACGGTGAGAGGCTTCGGGTACCGCCTGCGGGGGCAGTGACCCTAGATGCCGCTGTCCGCCCGCGCGAGGTACCGCATCGCCGCGACCGTCATGCTCGTGGCCGCCGCGGGCATAGCCGCGGTCGCCGAGTCGCCGGCAGGCCGGACCTCGCTGTCGGTGTTCGGCACCTGGGTCTGGGAGCTGCGCTACGAGATCTCGCCGGTGGCGGGTGACGGGGAACTCGCTGCGCTGCACGCCTCGGCGGGCGAAGCGCCGTCCGAGCAGTGCATCGC
>VAUM01000195.1 GCA_005774595.1 Actinomycetota bacterium | reverse complement strand
GCGCCATGTCGGTCACGAGGTCACCGGAGCCCGCTCCCTGTGCGAGGCGGTCACCCACACCCTCCCGCAAGGCCTCCGGGACGAACGTGCGCGCGAGCGGCCAGTTCGCATATGCGAGCAGGTAGCCGAGTGCGAGGCCGCCGAACAGCAGCGCAGCGGCGAGCAGGATAGGGCGGGCGTTCGCGCGCACGAGCCGGGGGTAGTCCGACGCGAGGAAGCGCCGCAACACCGCGAGGCGCCGGGGCGGGGAGCCGTACAGCTCGGCGTGCGCTCGGGCGACGAGCGCGTTCAGGTACGCGGTCGTGCGCGCGCCCGGGAAATGCGTCTGGGCGAACGCGAGGTCGGCGGCGGTGCAGCGGTAGTCCTCGTGCATCTCCTTGAGCGTGTCCGCATCGAGTTTCGCGACGCCGTGCGAGGCCGCCCGCCCGACGGCGTCGTCGAGGCGCTGCCACGCGTCGCGCGACCCGGCTATGAACTCCCGCTCGTCCACTGCACTCCGTTCCGGCCGCTTCGCGCCCATGCTAGCACCGGTGCGTCGGCGTTCCCTATGATGCGAGAGAGGCGGACGCGGGCGTGACGCCCGGGCGTTCCACAACGACGCGTGAGTGAGGTTTCATGCCCGCATCGGATACCGGCGAGACGCTGAAGGTCGAGACGCCCGAGTCGGTGGCGTTCGACTTCGAGCTGGCGAACGTCGGTTCGCGGGGGCTCGCGGTCCTGCTCGACACGTTGCTGCTCACGCTGCTCATCGCAGCGGAGGCTGCCGCGGCCGCGGGGGTCCTCTACCTGGCCTCTCGCTACGCCGCCGCGAGCTTCCGGGCGGTCGCTGCGTGGACCGGCGCCGCTACGCTGGTCGTGGCGTTCCTGACCGCTTGGGGCTACTTCGTTTTCGGTGAGGTGGTCCGCGGGGGGCGTACGCCCGGCAAGCGTGCGTTGGGCTTGCGCGTCGTGCGCGACGACGGGAGCCGCGTGGGGTTCGCGGATTCGACCATCCGCAACGTCCTGCGGATCGTCGACGTGCTGCCCGGGAACTACGCGGTGGGCATCGCGTCGGTGATCGTGTCGTCACGGCGCAAGCGGCTCGGCGACATGGCCGCGGGCACCGTCGTGGTGCGCGAAGCGGCGCCGGTCGTCATCGAGCTGGACCCGGGCCGCTCGCCGGAGGCCGTGGCGCTCGCGCGCGAGTTCCTCGAGCGGCGCGAGGGGTTGTCGCCCGAGGCGCGGCTGCAGGTCGGCGCCGAGGTGCTCCGCGCCCTGGGCGAGGAACCGGCGGCCGGAGCGGAGGATGGGGACGTCGCCGCGCGCATCGCGGAAGCCGTAGGCGGGTAGTCCGGCGCGCCCGCGGGTTGACCGGCAGGCGCGGTGCCCGTATCGTGAACCACCGACATCAACCTAGTTAACGGAGGTCATCCATGCCGTCCGGCCGCACCCGCTCGCTCGTCACCGCCGCCCTGATCGCCGCCCTGCTCTCGGCGTCCGCGTACCTCACCATCCCGACGCAGCCCGTGCCGGTGACGCTCCAGGTCTTCGTCGTGCTGCTCGCCGCGCTGCTGCTCGGTCCGGGCTGGGCCGGTGCGGCGGTGGGTGCGTATCTGCTGCTCGGCGCGGCGGGCGTGCCGGTGTTCTCCGGTCCGGCGGGTGGGATCGGCGTACTCGTCGGCCCCCGGGCTGGCTACCTGTTCGGCTTCCTCGCGGCCGCGGTGCTCGGCTCGGCCGTTCGCTCGGCGCTCGCCCGGCGCCACCGCGGCGCGGCCGACGCGGCCGCGTGCGTCGTGGCGATCCTCGTGGTCTACGCACTCGGGTGGGGTGTGCTGACGGCCGTGAGCGGCATGACGCCCGCGGCAGCGTTCACCGCGGGCGTCGTCCCGTTCGTGCCGCTCGACGTCGTGAAGGCGTTCGCAGCGGTGGCGGTCGCGGCCGGCGTCAGGCGGGCGCTTCCCACTCCGGGAACGACTGCGCAGGCGATGCGTCAGGCCTGATCGGAGCCGGCTTCGCGAACGCGGCCTCCCAGTCGACCCTCGCCGTCTTGGCCATGAAGTAGGCGAGCGTCAGCACGCTGCCGATAGCGACGGCGAGCCCGGTCAGCCCCTCGAAGAAGAAGCTGTACGAGAACAGCACGAGGAACACGACCTGGCTGATCGCGATCTCGATGAGCGCGCGGTTCGCCCCCAGCACCGCCCGCAGGTAGCCCACGCACAGCCCGACCGAGACCACGGAGCAGATCGCGAACGCGACGTTCAGGTCGATACGGTCCACGAGGTACGCGAAGAGCAGGTGGAACGCGAAGAACCCCGCGGCGATGAAGCCGTAGTGCATCGGGTGGAGCCGCACGTCCTTCGTGGCGGTGAGCAGGACCAGCGCGGCGAAGAAGAAGAGCAGCGCGACCGGCGCGAAGAACGACACCCGCGAGGCGAGCGGGCCCGGCTGGATGCGCTGGGGCATGGTCAGCGCGATCGGGCGCCCGGAGACCACGGAGTCGTAGTCCCAGCGCAGTTCGAGCCCGTCGCCGGCCGGCTTGCGCGACTTCGGCGAGACGGAACCCTCCGGGAAGTCCACGTTCGCGAAGTCGGTCCTCATCGTGAGCGAGAAGTCGCGCACCACCGATGCCCCACCTGCCGCGGGGACGTACTCCCAGCGGTCGAGTCCGCCGGTGACGTATCCCGTGTGCACCGTGGCGGTCTTGCCGGCGGCGAGTTCGAACCGCACGCGCGCCGCACCCTGGTCGTAGGTGACCGGTACCTCGACGCCGTCGATCGTCACCGCGAAGCCGTCGTACACCCCCGACGGGTCCGGGAAGGTGAAGAGCATCTCGGCTTCGGTCGCGGCCCTCGAGGGATTGACGACGCGGTAGTCCGCGGCGAAGTCGACGTGGTAGGTCGAGTACCACATGAGGCCCTTGCGGCGCTGGTCGAGGTCGAACGATGCGGTGATGTCGCTGCCCGAGATCTCGATGCGCTTGCCGGACTTGCCTCCCATGGTGAACACGGGCGCCTGCTGGGACTGCGGCTGTCCGTAGAGCCCGCCGACGGCGTTGCGCAGGTTCGCATCGGCCGTCTCGGTCCTCACGGTCGTGGCGCCGCCGAGCACCACCCACGCTACGCACACGAAGACGAAGATCAGGCCGATCGCGAGCAACCTCAGTGCGCTCATGCGCTTCCCTCCTCTGTGGGCGCGGGCCAGTGGCCGCGTCGCCCTGCGGTGGACGCTGCGGCCAGGCTCATCCGCAACGCGTCCAGGTCCAAGAGCGCGCCCGGACAGGCGGATGCGGAGACCTCACGGTGTCCGCGCACCGACCGGGCGTCGAAGCCGTACTCCGAGAACGCTCCGAGCGCGAGTGACTCGAGCGCGTCCATCTGCGCAGGGGTGGGTCCGCGGCCACCGCGGACGAAGTCGCCGACGAGAGCGACACCGACCGAGTGCAGGTTGTCCTCGCCGCTGCGTGTCCCCGAGCCCCAGTACTCGAGCGGGCGCCCGGCCTGCACGCGGCCGTCGGGGAGGATGACGAAGTGGTATGCGCAGTCGCGTGCGTCGCCGGTGCCGAGCCCGAGGCCGCGGCGGCGATGGGACTCGGCGACGAATGCCGCGTCGACCTCGCGTCCGCCCGCGACGGCGGGCGTCGCGGTGTGGTGGACGGTCAGGCGGTCGATGACCCGGTCGCCCGCCGCGGCCGCCACCGTCCCGCGC
>VAUM01000194.1:2696-3698 GCA_005774595.1 Actinomycetota bacterium | reverse complement strand
GCCGAGGTGCGTGCGTGCGTGGATGCATTCGCTACATCCGAGACCGCGGCCCGGGTCGCGGCAGCGGAACGCGTGCACCGTGAGCAGCCGTTCTCGCTCGATGCGGGCGCGACTCGACTCGCGGGCGCAGTCGACCTGATCGCGTGGACGGGTGACTCGGCGCTCATCGTGGACTACAAGACCGGGGCCGGGCGCAGCGAGGAGAAGCTCGAAGGCTACGAGCTGCAGTCGCGCTGCTATGCGGCTGCGGCGCTCGAGGCCGGCGCGCGCGAGGCTACCGTCAGGTTCGTGTGGCTGCCGTCCGGTGAGGTCGACGAGCGCACGTTCGCCGCCGCGGACCGGGACGGCCTGCTCGGCGAGCTGCGGGAGGCGGTCGCGGCGCTCGGCCGGGACGGGTTCCCGGTGCGTGAGGGAGGGTACGACCCGAAGGTCTGTGGCGGCTGCCCGGTGCTCGGCGGCATGTGCCCCGTGGACGAGCCACGGCGTCCCGGGCGTCGCGGCCCGTCGCGCGACGGCGGCTAGACCGGCGCCTCGTCCTCTCCGGCGGCGCGCTGCCGCAGCTGGCCGCAGGCCGCATCGATGTCGGCGCCGCGCTCCTTGCGCACCGAGACCGCGACGCCGGCGGCCTCGAGGTCGCCGGCGATGCGCCGCACGCGCTCGTCGCTCGCGCGCGCGAGGCCCGAGTCCGCCACCGGGTTCACGGGGATCAGGTTGACGTGCACGAGCATGCCTCGGCAGTATGCCGCGAGCGCGGCGACCTCGGCGGGGGTGTCGTTCACGCCGTCGACGAGCGCGTACTCGAACGTGACGCGGCGGCCGGTGACCTGCGTGTAGCGGCGGACCTCGTCGCGCAGCGTGTCCAGCCGCGCGCGCCTGCCGGCCTCCATGAGCCCGGCGCGCGGGGCCTGTACGGGCGAGGGGAGCGGGGCGGGCCGCGGGAACGCTGGCTCTTATAAACATCTCCGAGCCCAAGAGAACAGGCACGAGACCGTATGCCGGCTT
>VAUM01000194.1:0-2686 GCA_005774595.1 Actinomycetota bacterium | reverse complement strand
CCGCGCCCGGCGCAGCCCCGGCATGAGTCCGTCGCGCGTGGCCTGTACGGCCGAGTGCAGCGAGACGGCCAGCGTGAACTGCTCGGGCTCCTCGGAGAAGCGCCGGATGCCTGCAGGCAGCCCGCTCGTCGAGACGGTGAGGTGCCGCGCGCCGATCCCGAGGCCGTCGGCCGAGTTCATGAAGCGCAACGCGGCCAGCACGGCGTCGTAGTTGGCGAACGGCTCGCCCTGGCCCATCGCGACCGCGTTCGTGGCGCGCCGGCCGAGGTCGCGCGCGACGATCGCCACCTGGTCGACCATCTCGCCGCAGGTCAGGTCGCGCACGAGCCCCGACGCGCCGGTCGCGCAGAACGCGCAGCGCATGGCGCAGCCGGCCTGGGTCGAGAAGCACACCGTCAGCCGCTTGCCCTCGGGCAGGCCGACCGCTTCCACCGTGACGCCGTCGCGCAGGCGGAGGAGGTACTTCCGAGTGCCGTCGGCCGAGTCCAGGCGGGCCTCGACGACCGGCACCGACAGCGCCCACCGTTCAGCGAGGCGGGCGCGCAGGGCCGCGGACAGGTCGGTCATCTCATCGAATGACGAAGCCGCGCGCGCGTACAGCCAGCGCTCGAGCTGCGCGGCCCGGTAGGCGCGCTCGCCGGCGTCCGCCACGGCCGCGCGGAGGCCGTCGCGGTCGAGCGCCTTGATGTCCGCGGGCACGTCCGCCGCGCCGGACGCGGGCGCGCCGGGCCCGGTCACGCTACTCGCCGAGCCCCTCGAGCGCCTTGCGGTACTCGCCACGGTGCGACGCCTCGAACCTCCCGACGCTACGGAAGTACGACGCGATCTCAGGCAGGCCGTCGGCCTCGGCCTGTTCGGCGAAGGCCGGATACATCTCGTTCGCCTCGTAGTCTTCGCCGTTCGCGGCGGCCTCGAGGTTCGCCTTCGTGGCACCGTAGCCGCCCAGATAGGCGAGATGGCCGAGCGCGTGCGCGGTCTCCTCGGCGGCAGCGCGCTCGAACGCTGCTGCGGCCTCGTTGGCTCCCTCGAGGCGCGCGATGCGGGCCCACAGCGTGTAGCTGCGGTTCGCCCGTGACTCGCCGGCGAACGCGGCCTTGAGGTTCTCGAAGGTCTTCGTGCCGGCAAGGTCGCCGGGGCCGTCGTACGGAAGGAAGGCGTCTTTGGGCGCGCCGCACACCGGGCAGTGCTCGGGCGCCGGCCCGATGTGGAAGTAGCCGCAGCTCTTGCACCGGTACTGCTCCATGCCTCGTCCCCCCTCGTCGCTGAGTCGTGCGGGCCGAAAGGAGGGCGGCCCGGCTCGCAGAAGTATACAGTGGTGCCCGCGCGCGGGGTGTCACCCGGATGCGCCGCCGCCGCTTCCAACGAACCGTCCCACGAGGAGGGACCATGCGAAGAGTGACCGTCCTGGCCGTGCTGTGCCTCGCGATCGCCGCCGCAACCACAGCGCTGCCCGCGACCGCATCGGCGGCGCTGCCCAGCGTGCCGTCGAGCAAGTTCACGGTGGCCCAAGGCTGCGGCTGCCACGCCGCGCTCGTGGAGCAGTGGTCGAAGTCGATGCATTCCAAGGCGCTCTCGGACCCGCTCTACCAGGCCAAGCTCGCCGAGGCCAACCGCGCCACCGACGGGGCGCTCGGCAAGTTCTGCGAGGACTGCCACGGGCCGATCTCCGGGATGGCGGGCATGAACGGCAAGGGCGCCAAGCCGCGCGATGCCGTGGCGAACGAGGCTGTCACCTGCGACTTCTGCCACCAGGTCACCGGGGTCACCCAGCCGCTCGCGAACAACTCATGGACGCTGACCGCGGACGGGACCAAGCGCGCCCAGCTCAAGGACGCGAAGTCGCCCGTGCATCAGACCGCGTACTCGGCGCACCACGAGAAGGCCGACTTCTGTGGTGTCTGCCACAACGTCAACCACCCCGGGAACGGGCTGCCGCTCGAGGCGACCTACACCGAGTGGAAGAACAGCCCATACGCCAAGGAGGGCATCACCTGCCAGGACTGCCACATGACGCCCGGCCCGGGCGTGACCAAGCCGAACCCGGGCCGCGCCGCGCCGATGGCGCCGGAGCGGGAGCACATCTACCAGATGACGTTCGTCGGCGCGAACGCCGGCCTCGGTGACAAGGCGACGGCCGAGGAGACCCTGAAGGCCGCGGCGAAGGTCGAACTCGACACCGCGAAGATCGTCGAGCCGGGCGCGAAGGGGAAGGTCGCGGTCAAGGTGACCAACGTCGGCGCAGGCCACTACCTGCCCACCGGCCTGACCGAGGTGCGCGAGTGCTGGCTCCAGGTGACCGTCGCGGACGCCTCGGGCAAGGCGCTCGTGAGCGAGCGCCGCGACTTCCACACGGTGCTCAAGGACGCGAAGGGCAACGCCCCGGTCGAGCTATGGGAGGCCACGGGCGTCAAGGAGGACACCCGCATCGCCCCGAAGGCGAGCAAGGACTTCGACTTCGCTTTCGACATGCCCGCCGCAGGCCCCGTGACGGTGTCGGCCGCGATGTACTACCGCTCGGCGCCTGAGGAGCTCGCGGAGAAGGCGGGCGTCGACATCCCCACCACCGAGATGGCGAAGGTCGAGCAGGCCGTCTACGCGACCGAGGCTGAGGCGGCGAAGGTCGAGAGCGGCGGCGAGGTGGACGAGGCCGCCAAGACCAAGGACACCACGGCGATCGGCATCGTCG
>VAUM01000193.1 GCA_005774595.1 Actinomycetota bacterium | reverse complement strand
CTCGGGGATGGATATAGGAGCCAGCCCAGCTCGCGCGGGTCGCGCTGGCCGTGGTGCTGGCGCTCGCGGGCATCGCGGGGGCGCTGTGGATCGCTCCGCGCGAGCTGGGCCTGCGCGAGGCGCTGCGCGCGGGGGCCGTCGCCGGCTAGGGCCGGAGCGTCACGATCCGGTAGTCCTCGGTGTCGGCCGTGACGGTCGCTGCGTGCGCGTGCACGTACTCCGCCATCGGGTGGGACCAACCGTACGCGCCGATCCGAGTGCCGAGCGCGTCGCTCAGGCGGATCACCGCCACGCGCGGAGCCGTGCCACGTGCGGCGAACCACTCGTGCGGCATGGCCAGCCCGGCCGAGCCGCCCGGCATGTTGCCCCGATAGCCGACCGCCGGGCCGGCGGCAGTGCCGGGCGCGAGAAGGTAGGCCGCCGGGAAGTCATCGAACGCGGTCAGCGGACCGTCGCCCGCGGCGACGAGGTCGGTCCGCAGCGACTCGAGCGCGCCCGCGCGTTCGGCCGTCGTCCAGAGGCCGGCGTATGGGCCATCGGCCACCAGCGCGGCCTGCGCGCCGATCGAGGCGTCGCCGGGGACGACGGCGAACTGGTAGGCCACCGCGATCGCGCACGCGCCTGCGGCCAGGGCGAAGGCGGTCGGCAGACGGGTCGTGGGTACCGCGCGCGGGCGGATGCCGGAGAGCGCCGCCATCGCGGCGAACAGAGTGAGCGTGACCGGCAGGGAGCCGAGTGTGCGCGCCGGTGTGTCCGCCCACGGCAGGAGCGTGGCCGCGAAGACGAGGACGAGCACTGCGCCCGCACGCCTCCCGCGCACATGGGCGAACCATGCGAGTGCCGCAGCGACCAGCAGCGGCCAGTACGCGCCGAGGTACTCCCGGACGGCGAGCTCCGCGGCGCTCCAGCCGGCGATCACCGGTGTGTTCGCGAGTGCGTAGGCGGCCACCTGCGCGCGCGCGTCCGCCCCGGCGAGCGCCCATGCGACGAGCCCGGGCGCGATGCTCGCGAGCGCGACGAGCCCCGCTCCCGCGCCGCACGCGATCCGCAGCCGGCGGCTGCGGCGCTCATCGAGGGCGAGCAGCACGAGCCCCGCGGTGAGGAGCGTCAGCGTGGCCGCCAGGTGCGCGCCGCCGCTCGCGGTCACCGAGCCGGAGAGCAGCGCGACCGCCGCGGCCGCGGCAGGCAGTGCGACCGCGGGCCGGACCCACCGCGTGAGCGCCGCGGCGAGCGCGACGACGGCGCCGGCGGCCAGCGCGAGATGCGCGCCGCGCAGCCCGATCACGAGCCCGTCCCATCCGGCGACGGCATGCCATGCCTTGGCGAACGGGACGAAGAGCACCGCCGCGGCCTGGCCGCCGCCGAGTTCGTCGACGAAGGGGCGCCCGCCCTCGGCGAAGCGGCGCACCATCGCGGCGAAGGTGCTCTCGGCACCGGGGTCGATGCCGAACGGCAGGCGGCCTGCCAGTGCGGCGAACACGAGCAACCCTGCGGCCAGGCCGAGGCGGTCGAGCACGCGGCCGAGCTGCTCGCGATCGACCGGTGCACAGGCGGGCGCCGTCGGCCCGGCAGGCTCTTCGGCCGACGAGAGCAGCCAGAGCATGACGAGGCCCACAACGATGCCGTGCGTGAGCATCGACGTCGGCAGGTCGGAGCTGGTGAACACCGAGAAGAACGGGGCGATGACGACGGAGAGCCCGAGCCAGCGCGGCAGTCTTCCTTTCGCCAGCGCGTCGGAGACGGACAGCAGCCAGCCCACGACGAGGCCGAAACCGATCGCCCCCCAGGCGCCGAAGTGCATGTAGCCGGTGCCGAGGAACCCGGTGTTCGCCGACATCCTCGGCAGGTCGTAGAGATAGCGGCCGATCAGCTGGGGCGGGGCGAGGTCGAACGGGTAGGTGAAGAAGCGGCCGAGCACGCCGTTCGACATGAGCACGTGCCCGGCGCGGCCGAAGAAGTCGTAGTACGCGTAGTCGAGCACCGCGGGCGTGAACACCACGCGGCGGACGAGCAGGCTCGGGAAGACCGCCTCGCCGCGAGTCACGTAGAGCACGACCCCGAGCGCGGACAGCCCGGCGAGCGTCCAGACCAACGCGTGGTCGGGCAGCCGCAGGCGGTCGAGCGCGTACAGGCCCACGACGAGCGCCGGATAGAAGAGCACCGACTTGTGCAGGGTGAGTCCGAACAGGGCCACCTGGGCCACGAGCGCGGCGGCGAGCCACGCCCACTTCCGCCGGTGGAGCGACCAGGCGATCAGCACCAGGTTGAACACCTTGAACGACCAAACGATGAGGTACGCGAACAGGCCGCCGGACGCTGCGGCGGTCGCCCGCGCACGGAAGTCGTAGACAGCCGTCCAGTCCAGCGTGAAGTTCTCGAGCCCGCCGCGTGCGAGGATCCAGGCGAGGCTCGCGACGACGCCGACGGCGCACACAGCCAGCGCGATCGCGGCGCCTGTGCGTACTCGGGGGACCTTCGGGAAGGGCACGAGCCGGCCGAGCAGGACGGCCGCGTACGAGCCGAGCATGAGGTACGTGGCGACGCGTGGTTCGTCCCGGAGCCCGTACATCGACAGCACCGGCACGATGGGTATGGCGAACAGCAGGACCACGAGCACGTCCGACGCCCGGCGGCGGGAGCAGGAGAGCGCGACAAGGACGGCCATCGCGAGCATGAGCACCCACGACTCGGCCACCTTGGCCCAGTCGACGTCGAGCGTGAACCCGAGGTGGCGGTAGCGCGGCTCGAGGAAGAGGAAGTACGCGGCGTCCAGCGCAAGGCGGTAGGCGGCGACCGAGGCGACGAGCGCAGCTGTCCGGCCGCCGGCGCGTGCGTCGTCCGTGCCGCCACCCGATGTCGCGTCCCCTGTCATCAGGCGCACACTAGCAGGAGGCGCGATGCCGGGTCGAGGCGCGGTGGGCTCGTATAGACTTGAGCGGACGTCCACCCCCGCCGAAGCGGAGCCCGCGTGAAGATCGCGCACCTCACGAGCGTGCACTCCGCGGACGACGTGCGCATCCTGCACCGCGAATGTGCGTCGCTCGCACGCGAGGGGCACGACGTGGCGTTCATCTGCGGCCGTGGGGACGCCGAGGCGGGCGAGCGACTCGGCGTACGCATCGTGCCGGTACGCCCGGCGCGGGGCCGCCTCGGCAGGATGCTCGTGGTGACCGGTCGCGTCCTGCGAGCCGCGCTACGCGAGCGCGCGGACCTGTACCACTACCACGACCCGGAGCTGCTCGGCGCCGCTCTCGTGCTGCTGGTGCTCGGCAAGCGCGTCGTGTTCGACGTGCACGAGGACCTGCCGAAGCAGATCCTCACGAAGCACTGGATCCCCGGACCGCTGAGACGCATGACATCCGCGTTCGCCCGCGCGCTCGAGCGTCCGACCGCGCATGCGATGAGCGGCGTCGTGGCCGCGATCCCGTCGGTGCTGCCGGCCTTCCCGGCGCGCCACGTCGCGCTCGTGCAGAACTTCCCGACACTCGCCGAGTTCTGTGACGTCCCCGAACGGCCTGTCGAGCGGTCCGGCGCGCCGAAGGTCGGGTTCTTCGGCGGCATCTCGGCTATCCGGGGTGCGACCGAGATCGTCGCCGCGATCGGGCGATGCACGGATCCCGACGTGCGGCTCGTGCTAGCGGGCGCGTTCACGCCCGCCGCGCTCGAGGACGAGGTCCGTGAGCTGCCCGGGTGGGAGC
>VAUM01000192.1 GCA_005774595.1 Actinomycetota bacterium | reverse complement strand
CATCGGCGCCGGCTCCGGATGCGACGGGCAGGTGCAGGTCTTCCACGACCTGCTCGGCCTGACGCCGCGCACCCCTCGCCACGCGCGCCGGTACGCCGAACTGGGCGAGGCGGTCACCGCCGCCATCGCCGCATACGCTGCCGCGGTGCGTGAGGGCGCCTTCCCCGGTGAGGAGCAGACGACGCACATGGACCCGGCGGCACTCGCCGAGGTCCGCGCTGCGCTCGTCGCACAGCGCGGGTGCGTACGGAAGGCGGGTGCGTGAGGCTCGAGATCCTCTCGTCGAAGGCCGAGGTCCGCGCCGCTGTCGCGCAGGCGCGCCGCGAAGGGCGCACCGTCGGCTTCGTGCCCACGATGGGCGCGCTGCACGACGGGCACCTCTCACTCGTGCACGAGGCGTGCGGGCGCTGTGACCACGTACTCGTCTCGATCTTCGTGAACCCGACCCAGTTCGACGAGGCGTCCGACTTCGACGCCTACCCCCGCGATCTCTCGGCGGACCTCGAGCTGCTCTCGGCCTCTTCGGTCGAGTGGGTCTTCGCGCCGAGTGCGGCCGAGATGTACGGCGCGGCGCCGCAGGTCATCGTGGATCCCGGCCCGCTCGCCGAGCGGTGGGAGGGTGCGTGCCGCCCGGGGCACTTCGCGGGCGTGGCGACCGTCGTGGCCAAGCTGCTCAACGTCGCCGGCGCCGACGCAGCGTTCTTCGGCGAGAAGGACTACCAGCAGCTCAAGGTGGTCGAGCGCCTCGCGCGCGACCTCGACTTCCCGACGCGCATCGTCGGCTGTCCGGTCGTGCGCGAGCCTGACGGCCTCGCCCTTTCGAGCCGCAACGCGCGCCTCACCGAGCCGGACCGCCGCGCGGCGACGGTGCTCTACCGCGCGCTCTCCGAGGCGGCCGACTGCGTCATCGCCGGCGAGTGCGATGCGCAGCGGCTGACGAAGGAGATGGCGCGCACCATCAACGCCGAGCCGGCGGCGGCGCTCGAGTACGCGGCCGTCGTCGACCCCGAGACCCTCGAGCCGCTCGAAGGGCTCGTCTGCCCGGCGCGCGCGCTCGTGGCGGCGCGCTTCGGCGGTGTCCGCCTCATCGATACCATGGAGCTGTGCCCGAACGGGAAGGTGACCTGAGTGACGGACTACGCCGATCTGACCGCCGAGGTCCGCGAGCTCGCGCGCGAGCGCGACGCGGTCCTGCTCGCGCACAACTACCAGCGCGCCGAGGTGCAGGACGCCGCGGACTTCGTCGGCGACTCGCTCGGGCTCTCACGGCAGGCGGCCGCCACGGACGCGGCGGTCATCGTCTTCTCCGGCGTGCACTTCATGGCCGAGACCGCCAGGATCCTCGCGCCGGACCGCACGGTGCTGATGCCCGAGCCGCGCGCGGGCTGCCCGATGGCCGACATGATCACGCGCGCGCAGGCCGAGGCGTTCAAGGCCGCGCACCCCGGGTTGCCGCTGGTCACGTACGTGAACTCGTCCGCCGAGGTGAAAGCCGTCACGGACGTGTGCTGCACCTCGGCCAACGCGGTGCGCGTGGTCGAGTCGCTCGGTGAGCCCCGGGTGCTGTTCGCGCCCGACCGCAACCTGAGCGCGTGGGTCGCCTCGAAGCTGCCGACAGTCGAGGTCATCGCCTGGGACGGCTTCTGCCCGACACACGACCAGGTCACCGCGGCCGACGTCGAGACGGCCCGCGCCGAGCACCCGGACGCCGAGGTCGTCGCGCACCCCGAGTGCCGGCCGGAGGTCACCGCGCTGGCCGACGCCGTGCTGTCCACCTCGCAGATGCTCGCGCACGCGGCCGAGTCGCCGGCGCGCGAGTTCATCGTCGTCACCGAGGAGGGCCTGCTCCACAGCCTGCGCAAGGCCGCGCCGGACAAGGTGTTCCACAACCTGACCTCGCGCATGCTGTGCCCGAACATGAAGCTCACCACGCTCGAGAAGGTCCGCGACTGCCTGCGCGACGGCACCGGCGAGGTCACCGTGCCCGAGGACGTCCGCGTCGCGGCGCTCGCCTCGGTCGAGCGCATGGTGGCGCTGTGACGCAGGCCCCCGCCGCGGGCGTGCTGCCTTCGGCGCTGCAGCGCCGCTGGCTCCTGCCGTTCGACACGGCCGATCTGCCCCGGCACACCGCCGACGTCGTGGTCATCGGCTCGGGTATCGCGGGCCTGACCGCCGCGCTCGAGGCGTCGGCGGCCGGCATGCAGGTCGCGCTCGTCACGAAGTCGTCGCTCACCGAGACCGCGACCTGGTACGCGCAGGGCGGCATCGCCGGCGCGGTCGGCGTGGCCGACTCCGTCGAGCTGCACCTCGCCGACACGCTGGTCGTGGGCCAGGGGCTGTGCGAGGAGAACGTCGTGCGCGCCATCGTCGGCGAGGCGGCCCAGGCGCTGCGCGCGCTCGGCGTACGCGGCGTGCACTGGGACGTCGAGGCCGACGGCGAGATCGCGCTCGCGCGTGAGGGCGGCCACTCGATCGCGCGCGTGCTGCACACCGGCGACGCGACCGGCGCGGCGGTGCAGGACGCGCTCGCCGCGACCGTGCGCACCGCGCCGAACGTCACGCTGCACGAGCGGCGGTTCCTCGTCGACCTGCTCACCTCCGGCGAGCGGTGCACCGGCGCGCTCGTCCTCGACCCGGCGACCGGAGCGCTGGAGGCGCACTTCGGCACCGCGGTCGTGCTCGCGACGGGCGGCTGCGGGCAGGTCTACCGCGTCACGACCAATCCGCTCGTGGCGACCGGCGACGGCGTCGGTGCGGCATGGCGAGCGGGCGCCGACGTCGCCGACTGCGAGTTCGTCCAGTTCCACCCGACCGCACTCGACTCGGCCTCTTCGCCGAAGTTCCTCATCACCGAGGCCCTGCGCGGCGAGGGTGCGTACCTGCTCGACGGCGACGGCGAGCGCTTCATGCTCGGCGTGCACCCCTTGGCTGAGCTCGCCCCGCGCGACGTGGTGAGCCGCGAGATCGAGCGCGTCATGCGCGAGACCGGACGCGGCAACGTCGACCTCGACGCGCGGCACCTCGGCGCCGAGCACCTCGAGAGGCGCTTCCCGACGGTGTGGAAGGCGTGCGGCGAGGCGGGCTACGACCTTTCGTGCGACCTGGTGCCGGTGGCGCCTGCCGCGCACTACGCGATCGGCGGCGTGCGCACCGACGTGGATGGCCGCACCTCGCTGCCCGGCCTGTTCGCCACCGGCGAGGCGGCGTGCAGCGGACTGCACGGCGCGAACCGCCTCGCCAGCAACTCGTTGCTCGAGGGGCTCGTGTCGTCGCGCCGCATCCTGCGCGCGCTCGAGCCCGAGCTCGGCTGGCCGGCGTCGCCCCGCGTGCATGCGGACGCGGGGGAGTGTGCGGGCGGGGGCGGGCCCGCGGCCCCGGACGCGGGCGCGGGCCCGGATGGCCGCCGGCGGGGGCAGGCGGGCACGGGCCCGCGCCGGGCGCCGAGCCGGGAGTCTACCTCGTCGCCGCCGGCGGCAAGGAAGGGCTCTTTTCCAACCGCGTTGCCTTCGCCTTCGACACGCTGCCGGAGTGCCTGGAAAAGGAACCGAACGGCGACCCCTCCAAGGCGCAGAAAGTGACTGTCCCCATCATCGTCAACGGGCAGTCGGACCACCCGCGTGACCGGGACGTCTTCGAGGTGGAAGGAAAGGCCGGTGAGACGATCGTGGCGGAAGTCAACGCGCGCCGCCTCGGCTCCCCGTAC
>VAUM01000191.1 GCA_005774595.1 Actinomycetota bacterium | reverse complement strand
GCCACACATCGCGCATGCGCCCTCCTCCGCCCCCGCCCTCCTGCGCATCTCGCGCGGTCGCAGGTGATCGAGGGCGAACGCGTACTGCGCCTCCCAGTCGAGCGCCTTGCGCGCGCGCGACATCGCGTCGTCGCGGTCCCGAGCGCCGGGAATGGCCTTCGCGATGTCCCCGGCGTGTGCCGCGATACGGGCCGCGATCACGCCCTCGGCGACGTCGTCCGTGTCGGGCAGACACACGTGCTCGGCCCGGGTCACGTAGCAGAGGAAGTCGGCGCCCGCGGCGGCCGCGGCTGCGCCACCGATGGACGCCGTGATGTGATCGTAGCCTGGAGCGATGTCGACCACGAGCGGGCCGAGAACGTACAGCGGCGCCCCGTCGCACGCCTCCTTCAGGTCGCGTATCTGGCTCGCCACCCGATGCAGCGGGACATGTCCGGGCCCCTCGACCATGGCTTGGACGCCGGCGTCCCTGCAGCGGCGCACCAGCTCACCGAGCACGCGCGCCTCGCGCGTCTGCAGCCCGTCACCCGCATCGGCAAGGGCACCAGGGCGGAGGGAGTCTCCCAAGGAGATGGTGACGTCGTGGCGGCGGCAGACCTCGAGCACCTCGTCGAAGCGCTCGAACAGCGGGTTCTCGGCATCGTGGGCGACCATCCACGCCGCCAACAGCGCGCCACCGCGCGAGACGATGCCCGCGAGCCGATCCGAGGCAAGCGCCGACTCCGCCTGCTCGCGCGTCAGTGCAGCGTGGATGGTCTGGAAGTCCACACCCTCCTCGGCCTGCCGTCGTACGACCCCGAGCAGATCGTCGGCGGTCATCTCCTCGACCGCGGCGCCGGCGCGCACCGCCGCCTCGTAGACCGGCACCGTGCCCAACGGGACCGGACAGAGCGCGAGCAGCGCGCGGCGCATCGCAACGAGATCGCCGCCGGTCGAGAGGTCCATCACCCCGTCCGCGCCGGCGCGCACGGCTGCGTCGAGCTTGCGAAGCTCCTCCTCCGGGCTCGACGCGTCCTCGGACGCGCCGATGTTGGCGTTGACCTTGGTGCGCAGACCCTCGCCCACGGCGACCGGCCGGACCACGCCTCTCCGGGACCTGTTGGCCAGAATGGCGACGCGCCCCGCGAGAATCGCCTCGGCAAGGGCGTCGACGCCCACGCCCTCGGCCACCGCCGCTTCAGCAAGGCCCACAACCTCCCGGCCGGCTCGGATGTCGTCGATCGTGCTCATCGCACGCTCCCGTCCACACGGGCGCGGTACGGCTCCGCGTTCCCCGCTTCCATCCGCTCGCGCAGGCGACGCGCGGCAGCGGCCATGTCGCCCGCCTCGGCGATCGCCGACTTCACGCACACAGCGGAAGGACCGCACGCCACGACTGATCCGATCCGCGCCTCATCGATGCCGCCGATGGCTGCGACGGGGACGCTCGCGACGAGCAGTGCTTCGCGGAGTCCGCCAAGACCGATCACCCGCTTGTGCGAGTGCTCGCACGATGTCTCGTATACAGGCCCGCACCCGATGTAGCCTGCGCCAAGCGCGAGCGCAGCGGGCACGTGCACCGCCCCGTTGCACGACACGCCGAACAAGGCGGGCCAGGTGGGACGCCAGTCGTCGAGCTGGGCGAGGTCGCTCTGACCGACGTGCAGGCCGTCTGCGCGCAGCCGCATCGCAACGTGCGCGCGATCGTTCACGATGAAGGTCGCGCCAGCCTCGGCGCACAGGCGCTGCACCTCTCGGGCGAGCTCCGCGAACGCCTCCTCCGGCAGACTCTTGTCGCGGAACTGCACGGTCCGTACGCCACCGTCGAGTGCAGCGGCCGTGACGCCGAGATGTGATCGCTCGGCCGACCCGTCGGACGTGATCAGATACAGGCCATCGATCCTCGGCCGCTCATCCGTTCCAGTGGGCCCCACGCACGCCTCCTCGATTCCGCGGCTGTGCGGGTCGCGCGCGCTGCTGACGGGGCGACGGGGCCTAGGAATGCGAGAGCCGTTCTCTCCCTGCAACACCGAACGGCTCGATGACGTCCTTGGGGCCTTCCCTGCGCTGGCATTACCCAGTCATGCGCGCGCACCGCGCATCAGGTTCACACGGTCGGAAGGTTGGCCTTCCCTCTCAGCCGCCTGTCAGCAGCTCCCGCATCCTCGATCGGCACAATGGTAGACAACGCAAGTGGGTGAGGCAACGGGGGAGCGAGTTGATACCTCGACAACCCCTCGTTCAGAGCTCATGTTTGCAGAGTGTTTGCAGTTGACCCAACAGCTACGTTGCCCCCGCGTCCCTCATCGGGACGCGGGGGCAACGTTTGCGCTGCTCTGTGGCGGAGGGGGTGGGATTCGAACCCACGTACGGGGGGTTGCCCCGTAAACGGTTTTCGAGACCGCCGCATTCAACCACTCTGCCACCCCTCCGCTAGGGGTGTGCGCCGTCAGGCGCGACGCGCAGTATAGCGCGCGTGAGCGGTGCGCGTCAGTCCCAGGTGAGGTCGTGGGTGAGGTCGAACACGAACTCGTCGGAGGCGACGACCCCGGACTCGTAGTGGCGCTCGGTCACCCTCGCCCGCTGGGCGCCGAACCGCGTGATCGCCCGCTCGATCCAGCCGGAGATCGACGCCGCCCCGTAGGTCAGGTCGGCGAACCCGCGCATCGTGAGCACACCGCCCTTCCCCGAGGGGTCCGGCACCGTCTCGTACGTGACCCCCGTGTACGACGACGAGATGATGCTGCCTGCGCGTGCGAACGCTTGAGACGGCGAGACGAACCTCGCGAAGATGCTGAAGACGCCGTCGAGCATGTCGTCGGCCTGGGCGCGGCCCATCTCGCGCATCGCCTCGCCCATGCGCCGCGCATCACCAGCGAACCGGTCGCGGCAGACGAAGGCGAAGATCTTGCCGTCGATGGCGATGGGGTACTGGGTCGACTTCGACACGTTGAGCACGACGGCGCGCTCGTCGTCGGACAACGACCGCAGCGCCCGTTCCCACACGTCCTCGCCGAAGCGCAGACGGATGTGGTCGTGTCCGGCCTTCGCGATCGTGCCCTTGGCCATCGTCGACATCGCGGACCCTCCCCGTATGGCGGACTTCGCCGATGACAGCGCGAAGACCCGCGGACGCGACGCGGGCGGCCCGTCTTCGTCCGGCGGACCGCCCGCTCATGTTCGCGATGGATGGCGGAGAGTCAGGGATTCGAACCCTGGGTACGGTTCAACACCGCACACACGATTTCCAGTCGTGCTCCTTCAACCACTCGGACAACTCTCCGCTGGTGTCGCGGTCGCCCGCGGCAAGCGGGAGTATAGTCGCGTCGGGGAGGCGGCGGCAACGAGCCGTGATGGCATGAGCGCGAGAGGCGGAGCAGCCGATGGACGCACTCGACGAGTACCGCCGCAAGCGCGACTGCGAGTCCACGCCCGAGCCGTGCGAGGACGTCGCACCCGCAGCTCCGCACGCAGGCGGGCTCGCCTACGTGATCCACAAGCACGCCGCGCGGCAGCTGCACTACGACCTGCGCCTGGAACTCGACGGCGTCCTGCTGTCGTGGGCGGTGCCGAAGGGACCGTCGCTCGACCCGGCCGACAAGCGCCTCGCGATGCGCGTCGAGGACCACCCGCTCGACTACGCCCCGTTCGAGGGCACGATCCCCGAGGGCGAGTACGGCGGCGGCACCGTGATGGTGTGGGACCGGGGCTCGTGGGAACCGCTGGGCGACGCGGCTGCCGGGCTGGCGAAGGACGACCTCGAGTTCACGATCGCCGGCGAGAAGCTCTCCGGCTCCTGGGCGCTCGTACGC
>VAUM01000190.1 GCA_005774595.1 Actinomycetota bacterium | reverse complement strand
AGACGATTGCGTCGTACGCGGCCACGTCGTCCTTGAGCCCCGCGACCTGCGCCATCACCTGCTGCGCGGCGCCCGGGTCATCCCAGAAACCCGGCTCGGCAGCACGCGTCTCGAGCGAGGCGATCTCGTCACGCTTCGACTCGACACGAAGGTACTCGGCCATGCGGGACACCCGGTCCCGCATGGCGCGTATGTCTGCGCTGCGGTCCTCGATCACGGGGTCCTACCTTCAGCTCTCAGCCGCGCCGTGGCACTTCTTGTACTTCTTGCCGCTCCCGCACGGGCACGGGTCGTTGCGGCCCACGTTCGCGAACGGGTCGCCCTTGTCCTTGACCACGGTCGCCGACTTCGGCTCGGACTTCGCGCCCACGGCGGCGGCCGACGCGGCCAGCGCGTCTCCCCCGCTCTCGGCGGCCGCGGCGCGGGCCTGCTGCGCCGCGGCGGTGTCGCGCGCGCCGCCGGCGAAGATCGTGTCCTCGGTCGGGGCGGAATACGACACGTCGCGCAGCTGCGGCGCCTCGACCGGCGCCGCCTCCACGCGCGCGTGCATCATCGCGCCGACGAAGTCCTCGTTGATGGCATCCACAAGGCCGGCGAACATCTCGAACGCTTCCTGCTTGTACTCCACGAGCGGGTCGCGCTGGCCGTAGCCGCGCAGCCCGATGCCCTCGCGCAGGTAGTCCATGTCCTGGAGGTGCTCCATCCACCGCGCGTCGATGATGCGCAGCATGATCTGCCGCTCGAGCTCGCGCACCACGCCCTCGCCCAGCGCCGCCTCGCGCTCGGCGAGCACCGCGCCGGCCCTCTCGGCCAGGTCCATCGCGAACACGTGGCCGTCCTCGGCGCCCTCACGCAGCGACGCCACGACGCCCGGCAGGCCGAGCAGCGGCTCGACCCACGCGGTCAGGCCGTCCCAGTCCCAGTCCTCGGAGTAGGTGCGCTCAGGGCAGTACTCGAGCACACCCTTCTCGATCGTCTCGGCGAGGATCTCCTCGACACGAGCGTGCAGGTCCTTGCCGCCGAGGATCGCGTCGCGCTCGCCGTAGATGACCTGGCGCTGCTTGTTCATGACGTCGTCGTACTCGAGCACGTGCTTGCGCGAGGCGAAGTTCATCGCCTCGACCTGGCGCTGGGCGCTCTCGATGGCCTTCGAGACGAGGCCCGCCTGGATCGGCATGTCGTCGGGGATGTCGCCCTTCTCCATGAACGTGGAGATGCGGTCCATGCGGTCGCCGCCGAACAGGCGCATGAGGTCGTCTTCCAGCGACAGGTAGAACTGCGACAGGCCCGGGTCGCCCTGGCGCCCGGACCGGCCGCGCAGCTGGTTGTCGATGCGGCGCGACTCGTGCCGCTCCGTGCCGAGGACCGCCAGGCCGCCTGCCGCCACGACGGCCTCGTGCTCCTCGGCGCAGATCTCCTTCGCGCGCGCGAGCGCCTCGGCGTGCTGCTCGTCGGTGGCCTCCTCGGGCTGGACGCCGCGCTCGCGGCAGATGTCCTCCCACAGGAACTCGGGGTTGCCGCCGAGGATGATGTCGGTGCCGCGGCCGGCCATGTTGGTCGCGATGGTGACCGCGCCCAAGCGTCCGGCCTGCGCGATGATGTGCGCCTCGGACTCGTGGAACTTGGCGTTGAGGACGTTGTGCGTGATTCCGCGCTTGGTGAGCATGCGCGAGAGCCGCTCGGAGTTCTCGATCGAGATGGTGCCGACGAGGCACGGCTGGCCGGCCTCGTGGCGCTCGACGATGTCGGAGACGACGGCCGTGAACTTGCCCTCGACGTTGCGGTAGATGAGGTCGTTGCGGTCGTCGCGGACCATGTCGCGGTGCGTCGGCACGACCATGACCGGCAGGTTGTAGATCTCGCGGAACTCGGCGTCCTCGGTCACCGCCGTACCGGTCATGCCGCCGAGTTTGTCGTACATGCGGAAGTAGTTCTGCAGCGTGACGGTCGCGAGCGTCTGGTTCTCCTCGCGCACGTGCACCTGCTCCTTGGCCTCCACCGCCTGGTGCAGCCCCTCCGACCAGCGTCGGCCGTACATGATGCGGCCGGTGAACTCGTCGACGATGAGGACCTCGCCGTCCTTGACGATGTAGTCGACTTCCTTCTTGAAGAGGAACTGCGCGCGCAGCGCCTGCTGGAGGTGGTTGACCAGCTGGCCCGACGGATCCATGTAGATGTCCTCGATGCCGAGCAGTTGCTCGACCTTGGCCAAGCCGGTCTCGGTCGCGGCGACGGTGCGCTTGGCCTCGTCGAGCTCGAAGTCCTCGTCCATCTTCAGCCGAGGGATGACCCTCGCGAACTGCTTGTACGCATCGGCCGAACGGGTCGCGGCGCCGGAGATGATGAGCGGGGTGCGCGCCTCGTCGATGAGGATCGAGTCCACCTCGTCGACGATGGCGAAGTGGTGACCGCGCTGCACGCGATGGTCCGGGCGCACGACCATGTTGTCGCGCAGGTAGTCGAAGCCGAACTCCGAGTTGGTGCCGTAGGTGACGTCGGCAGCATAGGCGGGCACGCGCCTGCCCGGGTCCATCTGCGCCTGGATGATGCCGACCTCGAGGCCGAGCGCGTGGTAGACCTGCCCCATCCACTCGGAGTCGCGCTTGGCGAGGTAGTCGTTGACGGTCACAACGTGGACGCCCTGGCCGGTGAGCGCGTTCAGGTAGACCGGCAGCGTGGCGACGAGCGTCTTGCCCTCGCCGGTGCGCATCTCGGCGATCATCCCCGAGTGCAGGACCATGCCGCCGATGAGCTGGACGTCGAAGTGGCGCATCCCGAGCGCCCGCTTGCCGGCCTCGCGGCAGGCGGCGAACGCCTCGGGCAGCAGGTCGTCGAGGTCCTCGCCGTTGTCGAGACGCATGCGGAACTCGCCGGTCTTGGCGGCCAGCGCGGCGTCGTCGAGCGCCTGCATCGAGGGCTCGAGCGAGTTGACCTGGTCGACACGGCCGCTGAACTGCCGCAGCTGGCGGCCTTCGCCGAGTGTCAGGATCTTTCCGAGGAACTCGAATGCCACGGTGGCGGATACACCTCACGGGGACGGGGGCGGAAGGCGTGGTTCGAAGCCGGGACAGGATAGCACGCGCGGTGGGCGCGGACGGGCCGGCGCGGGGCGGCTCCGCAGCGCGCACACAGGCGCGGCGAGCGTCACGCGGGTGAGGTCAGCCGTGACGCCACTCGACGACGAACGACCATGCCGTGTCCGGGGCACACTCGACCGAGAACACGAGGGCGTCGTGGCCCTGAACGCGCGCTTCACCTGAGAAGGTACTCCCCTTCGGCGCCGAGGTGGCGTTCCACCACACGCGAGGCGGTTCGCCGTCCGCGAGCGCGTACGAGAAGACGGTCGGGCCGTCGCCGGGCGCGTCGGTGCGGGCGCGCAGGCGCATCTCACCGCGCGGGAGATCCAGCGGCTCGCAGGTGCGCGGCCCGGACCCGCTGACCGCGAGCACTCGGACCCAGGCGTCGGGCGGCGGCTTCTCGCCGCCGCGTGCATCCGCCAGCGCCTTCTCGTCCACATGCTCGCCCGGCGGGATCGTCCCGGTGAGTTGCGCCGATGCGGACGTCTTGCCCGCCGGCGAGGTGTCGAGCCGGGCTTGGGGGGTCGCAGGCGCCGACGCGGCTGCCGTGCCGGGATCGGCGACGCCGCCAGGACCAGTGGCGTCCGGCGAGGCGCTAGCAGCCACTGCGCCCGAGCCCGGCGACGCGCCGCGCGGCGATCCATCCCGACGCGCCAGCAGCACCCCGCCAAAGACCTGTCTCTTATACACATTCCGAGCCCACGAGCCTAGGCATG
>VAUM01000189.1 GCA_005774595.1 Actinomycetota bacterium | reverse complement strand
GCGTCCAGCGCGTGCCGCCGCCGGCGTCCGTCATCGGGTACTTCGCCTTGCCGATCGTGGCCGTCATGCCGGTCTGGGGCTGGACGGTCTCGGCTGCCAGCGTCACCGGGAAGTACCGCCCGCTGCCGTTGCTGGACAGGAAGTCGTCCGACAGCGTCAGTGACGCGAGGCCGCCGGACGGCGTGAATCCGGTCACGCGCGCGACCGGCGCGTCCTCGGTCTTGGAGCCCGAGCTCTCGACGAGCATCTCGGGCACGCCGTAGTCGTTGTAGACGCGCACGAACACGTCGGCGGACGTCCCGGCTGCCGGCGCGGGCACCGAGCCCGACCAGTGCAGCGCGCCCGCCTCTCCCAGCACCGTCGGCGAGCCGTTGCCGACCCACGCTTCCACGCGGTCGACGTGGCGGATGATCGGGATGGCCCACGGCACGAGGTAGCGTCCGCCGGCCAGAGCCCACTTGCGGGCCTTGGCCACCGCGACCACGCGGCGTGACGCCGGCCCGAGCATCCGCGCGAAGAACACCGGCGTCGCGCGGCTGACCGAGACGCGCACCGAGTACTCGCCCGTGTCGACCTCGACGTCGTCGACGACCAGATCGATCGCCGCTCCGTTGGCGTTCGCCTGCGCGTACTGGCTCGCGAGCGCCGTGGCGGCGGCGGGGTCGTCGGTGCGGACGAGTTCCTGGCAGCCGGCGAGCGCGCCCGCGTCGGCGGCGGCCTGCAGCTGGCGGCGCGCATCGTACAGGTAGCCGACGTCCACGACGACCGCGGCCATCAGCAGCGCGGCGATGAAGAAGATCGCCACGACCGCGGCGGCCGCGCCCGTGTCGTCACGGAACCTTCGTGTCAGGCGCGCGCGCATGGCCGGCTCACTCGATCCTCTGGGTGGCGGACGCGGTCAGCGGGAAGCCGCCGGGGTTCTCGCCGAGGAACCCGTCCACGATGGGCACGAAGATCGGCACCGTCGTCCGCACGATGACGGTGGCGGGCGTGCCGGGAAGCGCGGCCGTGGGATCGCCCGGCGACACGCTCACGTCGCCCGCCCCGAGGTCCAGGCCCGGTGACGCCGCGATCGCCTGCGCACGCACGGCGCCCGCCGGGTTGCGCAGGCTCGCCCACCGCACGCCCTCGCGGGCCGCATGCTCGGCCATCAGCCAGCGGTTGAAGATCAGGCCGAACTGCAGCGAGCCGACGAGCAGCAGGATGAGCAGCATCGCGACGAGTGCGAACTCGACGGCGGCCGCCCCGCGTTCGGAGCAGGCCGCCTTCGAGTCGCGCAGTATGACGGAACCGAGGTACATGGGGGTCGCTCTCCTCTCGTGCGAACCCCTGGAGCGACACATCGGCGCCGGTCGCTGCGGACTGCGCCGGCCGGCGCCGAGGAAGCCCGTTCGGAAGCTAGCCGCCGATGGCGCCGGCGATCCGCTCGAACATTGCGGCGAGGTTCGAGCCCAGGAGCGTCACGGCCGCGATGATCACGACCGCGATGAGGGCGACCATCAGGCCGTACTCGACTGCGGTCGCACCCTCCTCGGCGATGAGCCTCTTGGCGAGGAATGCGTACATGGCGGGCACCTCCTCTCTTGGGGGCCGGGCCGCGTCGGTGCCGGTGCGCCCGATCCCCGAAGCCTACGGCCCGCAATGCGACCGTCTAGAGAGAGTGTCGCCAATGGAGGCTGCCCACAGTCCACCGCTGCGGATGATTGGGGGGTACCCCGGTGCCGTTCCGGGGTCATACCGGAGGATGATGCGCCGCCGGTCCGGCGGGCGCCGCTACCGGATCTCGACGATGCCGGCCTTCGCGGCCGCCACGACCGCCTGCGTGCGGTCCGCGGCTCCCAGCTTGCGCAGGATGTGCGAGACGTGCGTCTTGACCGTGGTCTCGGAGATCCACAGCGCGGCGCCGATGTCGCGGTTGCTGCGGCCCGCGGCCATCAGCCGCAGGACCTCGAGTTCCCGCGCGGACAGGCCTTCCGCCGGGTCCGGCGCGTCGCGGCGGCCGATCACGCGCGCGGCGACGCCACTGTCGAACACCGACTGGCCGGCGGCCACGGACCGCACCGCCTGCACGACCACCTCGGGCCGCGCGTCCTTGAGCAGGTACCCGTTCGCGCCCGCCGACAGCACGCCGAACAGCTCCTCGTCGCCGTCGAAGCTCGTGAGCACGAGCACACGCACGTCCGGCGCCAGCGACTTCACGCGCCGGCACACCTCCACGCCGTTGACCTCGCCCATCCGCATGTCGAGCAGCAGGACGTCGGGCGTGACCTCGGCGACCTCACGCACCGTGCGCTCGCCGTCGCCCGCCTCGCCGCACACCTCGAGATCGGGTTCCGCCTCCAGCAGGGTGCGCAACGCCAGCCGCACGATCCCGTGGTCGTCCGCGATGAAGACCCTGATCGGATCCATCTACGCCTCCGCCGCCTCGAGGACCACCGTGATCGCGGTGCCTTCGCCGGGGACCGACCGGATGTCGATCCTGCCGCGCTCGGCCTCGACGCGGTCACGGATGCTCTTCAGGCCGAGCGAGTCGCCGCCCTCCGCGCGCTCGAGCGCCTCTTCCGGGCGGAAACCGTGGCCGTCGTCAGTGACCTCGAGGCGCACCGAGTCGCCCAGATAGGACAGGCGCACGACGAACGACTGCGCCTCCGAGTGCTTCACGACGTTGGCGACGGCCTCCTTCGCGACGCGGTACAGGCACGCCTCGGTGCGCGCCGGCAGCGGCAGCGCCTCGCCCTCGACCTCGAGCCGGCCCGACGGGCCGCGGCCCACCGTGACCTCGCTCAGCCAGTACTCGATCGCGCCGACGAGCCCGAGTTCCTGCAGCTTCAGCGGCCGCAGGTCGTAGACCACGCGCCGAAGCTCGGCGAGACAGCCGGCCACCTGCTCCTGCATCTCCTCGAGCCGGACGGCGGCTCCGGCGGGGTCGCGGCCGACCTGGCGCCGCGCGACCTCGAGCCCGATCGACACACCGAACAGCGACTGCGAGACGCCGTCGTGGATCTCCCGCGCGATGCGCTCGCGCTCGCTCGCGAGGAGCACGAACTGCGTCTCCTCGGCGAGCCGCGCGCTCTCGATGGCGGTCGCGGCGAAGGTGGCAAGGGTGGCGAAGAACGCGATCTGCTCCTCGGTGAACCGAGCCTGCTTCGAGTTGATCGCCGCAATCACGCCGAGCACGTCGGGCCCGATGCGGACGGGCGCCGTGAGGAACCACGCGTCGTGACTCGGCAGCATCTCCACGATCGGCTGTCCGGCCTCGATCGCGAGCGGCGCGAGGCGCTCGAGCTCCGCTGACCACCACGACTCCGGGAACTCGTCGCGGCGTCCGCGGACGGCGGCGACCACCGGTTCGCCACCCGGCGACGCCCACTCGTCGAAGAGGCACAGGATCGCCTTGCTCGTGTCCGTGACACGCTTGGCCGACCCGACGACGGCATCCAGCACCTCGTCGACGTGCCGCTTCGAGCCGACCGCCGTGGCGACCTCGTTCAGCAGCGCGATGAGGTCCGTGCGGCCCGAGCCGCCGATGATGTGACGCACCGCGAGCGCCTTGCGCAAGCCCGCCTCCCGTGCGTGGACCTGTACGGGAGCATCCCCCGACACGCCCGTGGCGAATCACGCCGGGCCCGGCACCTCGGTCAGAGCGAGGAGGCCCTCACGAGCACGCCGTTCGAGATCGCCGCCGGACCGCCGAACGCCCGCACGCGCTGGATGGAAGTCGACCGCGCGCGGATGAACGACTCGCTCTCGCCCGGCAGAGAGTAGCCCTCGGTAAGCAGTAGTCCCGCACGTTGGCTCCCGAGG
>VAUM01000188.1 GCA_005774595.1 Actinomycetota bacterium | reverse complement strand
CAAGGAGTCTCGCGGCCGCTTCGACTTCCACTACGACCAGCGCCTCGACGGCGCGTGGGTCGCGCTGCTCCGCTGTCGCGCCCGGTAGCGGCGGCTCTCGACGGTCAGTCGCCGACGAGGCGCGGGAGCAGGTCCGCGAACGCGTCGAGGTTCCCGGCGTAGTCCGCCTCGGCAGTGCCGCTGCCGACGTAGAACGTGCGCATCCCGACGTCCGCCGCGGCCATGTCGAGGATCGCGTCGTCGCCGACCATCACGCACTCGTGCGGCGCGACGCCGAGCGCCGCGGCCACCTCGCGGAAGTACGCGCCGTGCGGTTTGCACGCCGTGGACGTCTCGTAGCTGGTCACAACGTGCGGCGCGAGGTCGCCGATGCCGGCCCAGCGCATGCGGTGCTCGATCGCGCGGCGCGGGAAGATCGGGTTCGTCGCGACCGCGACGCGCAGGCCCAGGCCGAGCGCGGCCTGCATCGCCTCCCTGCCGCCGGGGGCCGGGCCGCACTCTCCGCGCAGCCCGGGGAAGATGTCCTCGTAGAACGTGTCGAGGAGCGGCGCGGCGGCGGCGATGTCCAGGCCGGTCATCTCGTCGAAGCGGCGTTCGAACACGGACCGGTTCGTGAGGCCGTCGTGAGGCACGGCCATGGCCTCGGTCGCATCGAGCACCGCGTCCATCGCTCTGCGGGCGCCGTCGGGGCCAGCGAGCTCGGCGAGCACCTCCTGGAGCGCCCCGAAATAGCGCCTCAGGAAGGCATGGAGGTCGAGGTCGAGGAGCGTGCCGTCGAGGTCGAACAGCACGCCGCGCACGGGGGCGGAGGCCACGGCGGTCCTTTCTGCGTCGAGAGCGCCGGGCACGCATGGTAGCACTCGCACGCCGCGGGGCACCGAGATGTGACGCTCGCGGGCGGCCGTTCTCAGTCGTGTGCGGCGGGCGGGGAGTGTGACGGATGCGGCTCGATTGTGCCTAAAGTCACACTTGAGACCGCCCGATACACGCTAGCGAAGGCCGCCTACCCCTAGGGGAGCGCACATGACCACCGCCAGCAGGAACGAGGAGTCGATCGTCGCGAAGTTGCGGTCGATCCCGATGTTCGCGGACCTCGGCCACGAGGACCTCGACACGCTCGCCGGCATGGTGACCCTTCGGCAGTTGCCCAAGGGCGCGTTCGTCATCACCCAGAACGAGCGCGGAGCTTCGATGTTCCTGCTCGTCTCGGGTCGCGTGAAGGTGTCGCTCGCGTCCCCCGGCGGCAAGGAGCTCGCGCTCAACTACCTGGAGGCCCCGGCGCACTTCGGCGAGATGTCGCTCGTGGACGCCGAGCCGCGCAGTGCCGACGTCATCGCCGTCACCGAGGTCGAGGTGCTGTCGCTGGACGCCAAGGACCTGTCGGACGCGATCCGCGTCCAGCCGCGGCTCGCACTCGCGCTCATCGCGACGCTGTCGCGGCGGCTGCGCCACACGAACGCCCGTCTGGAGGACATGGCGTTCCACGATGCGACGCACCGCGTCTTGCGCGTCCTGCTCAACGTCGCGACCGCCTCGTACGAGGCGCGCGGCGTGCCGGTCATCGCCGGACTGACGCACTACGAGATCGCCACGCTCGCGGGCACCTCGCGCGAGACGGCCTCGCGCATCATCTCCGCGCTCGCGCGCGACGGGGTGGTGGCCACCAAGGGCCGCCGCATCGTGGTCGACCTGCTCCTGTTGCGCGAGCGCCTCGAGTCCGAGTAGCGCTTCCCCACGAAGCGCCTCCTTCGAGCGCCCGTCGTCCCCTTCGGGGCGGCGGGCGCTTCTGTTGTGACGTGAGTCACACGTGCACGGCGCTCTGTGCGCGGATGTGACCGAGAGCACTGACCCGGCACCGGATCGCGCCGATGCCCATGGTGAGAACGGCGACACGAACGGGAGGTGCCCACGATGAGGATCTGGATGACAGCGGTTGCAGCGCTCGTGATCGCGCTGGCGCTCCCGTCCGCCGCCTTCGCGCTGGAGCCCGCGTACACGACCCACGTGCAGACCACGAGCCGCACCACCGGCATCGACGCCGCCGAGGAGGCGCTGCGGATGATCCGCGCCGTGCAGGTCGGCACCGCGGCGACCACGCTGACGATCGAGGTCGGCGGCGCGGTCCAGGACGTCCGCGTCGACTACGGCGAGATCGCCGGCCGTGCGGCCGGGCAGGGCGCTCCGGGCGACGGCGGCTACGCGCCGTACGCCGTGGTCGCACTGCTCGCCACGATGATGTCCCGGGCGTTCCGGATGCTCGGCCGCGTCACACGCGTCCGCGTGCACTGAGCCGTCTCGCCGACGCCTCGCTGTGGGAAGATGGTGCCGCGAAGGCATTCGTTCCCGGCATGACGAGGAGAAGGCGGGATGCGCGACTTCACGGCAGAGGAGCTCTCAGGCTTCGACGGGCGCGACGGGCGTCTTGCGTACGTCGCCTACCAGGGCGTCGTGTACGACGTGTCGGACAGTGGCATGTGGACCGGCGGCGACCATGAGGGGGCCCACTCGGCGGGCGCCGACCTCACCGAGGACCATCTGGATGCGCCGCACGACGTGTACGTGACCGACTTCCCCGAGGTCGGCCGACTCGTCTAGGAACGCTCGAAGCGCGCGACGACCTCCGTGTGGTAGGTCTGCGGGAAGAGGTCGACGGGCACTGCGGCGACGAGCGTCCATCCGGCTTGCGCGAGCGCGGCTGCATCGCGCGCCAGCGTCGGCGGATCGCAGGAGACGTACACGATGGTCCGCGTCGCGGCCGTCGCGACGGCGGCCAGCGCCGCGGGCGCCAGCCCCGTGCGCGGCGGGTCGACGACCATCACGTCGAACGAGCCGAGCCCGGTCGCCTCGATCGCGGCGTCGCCGCCGATCACGTCCGCGTCCATCCGGGCGCTCTCGAGGTTGCGGCGCAGATCCCTCACCGCGTGAGATGACGCTTCGACCGCGACCACCTCGCCCGCGGCGGCGGCGAGCGGGAGCGTGAACGTGCCCACGCCCGCGTACAGGTCGCACACGCGGTCGGAGCCGTCGACAGACGCCGCATCGAGTACGGCCGCGGTGAGCGCCTCGGCAGCCCCGGTGTTCACCTGGAAGAACGAGGGCGGCGAGACCGCGAACTCGCAGTCGCCGACGCGCTCGCGCCAGAACCCCCGGCCCGACAGGACTTCCGTGCGCACGACCGTGCGCTCCTTGAGCGTGCCACGGTAGATCACGCGGGCGACGCCCGTCGCCGCGACGGCCTCGGCGAGTACCTTGGCGGCGGCCTGCCTCGGGAATCCCGACGGGTGCGTCCAGAGCGCAACCTCGATGTCGGCGGTGTTGGCCGCCACGCGCACGGCCGCACGGTCGATGCCGAGCTCGCCGCCCCTCGCGAGATAGCGGAGTGCGCCCGAGAGCGACTTCGGGGCGGTGCGGGTCCGCTTCGGGAGGAGCAGGCACGAGGTCACGGGTGCGGGTGCCGAGCCGTGCCTCGCCGTGAACCCGGCGACGAGTCGGCCGGCGTCATCGATGGTGACGGCGAGTTCGACCTTGTTGCGGTAGGCGTACTCGAGGGGGGAGGGGACCACGTCCGCGACGCAGGCAGCGTCGAGCCCGCCGATGCGCGTGAGCGCGTCGGAGACGATGAGGCGCTTGGCGCGCAGCTGGGCCGCGTACGAGATGTGCTGCCACTGGCAGCCGCCGCAGGTGCCGACGAACGGGCAGGGCGCATCGACGCGGTCAGGCGACGGCGCGAGCACCTCGGCTGTCTCGGCGAGCAGGTAGCGACCCTTGTCGGCCGTGACCCGCGCGGAGACCGTGTCGCCCGGG
>VAUM01000187.1 GCA_005774595.1 Actinomycetota bacterium | reverse complement strand
ACCACCCCGGGCGCGAGAAGCGCCGCCGCCCGCTCGACGAGATCGCGCCTGGCCATCCAGCCTGGCCCGCGTGGGCGCAGGCCGGGCTGCGTGCGGCGCAGGTGGCGCCGTCGGCGGTCAACCGTCAGCCGTGGAGGTTCGCGCTCGGCACGGACGGCGCCGTGGAGGTCTCGTCTGCCGGGCGTGACATGCCGCTCGCGCCCGCCCGCCGGCTCGACTGCGGCATCGCTATGCTGCACTTCGAACTCGGCGCGCGCGGCGCGGGGTGCGCCGGGGTGTGGGAGCCGCTCGCAGGCGTGGCTGTCGCGAGGTGGGTGCCCACGCGAATCTGATGCGAGCTGTGCGCCCCGAACGAGCTGACGGCGACACCGCCTTGCGCGCGGTGCCGCCGTCTCTCTTACGCCCCCCGTCGTCCCCGGGGCGCGTGGTGCTCTGTCAGATACTGTACCCGAACGAGTCCCCGCCGTCGCTAGTACGTCTCGACGAACAGCTCGTAGTGCGCCTGCGGGTGCTTGCAGGCCGGGCAGCAGTCCGGCGCCTCCGGGCCCTCGTGTACGTAGCCGCAGTTGCGGCACTTCCAGCGCACCGTGCCGGCGCGCTTGAACACCGCGCCGCTCTCGATGTTCGCGCGCAGCTTGCGGTAGCGCATCTCGTGGTGCGCCTCGACCTCGGCGATCTCACGGAAGGCGGTCGCGACCTCGGGGAAGCCCTCCTCGTCGGCGATGGCCGCGAAGTCCGGGTAGATCGTGTCCCACTCCATCTTCTCGCCGTCGGCGGCCGCAAGAAGGTTGTCGAGTGTGGTGGCGATACGGCCGGCCGGATAGGTCGCGGTGATCTCGACCTCGCCGCCCTCGAGGAACTTGAAGAACACCTTCGCGTGCTCGCGCTCGTTCTCGGCGGTCTCGAGGAAGATCGCGGAGATCTGCTCGTAGCCTTCCTTCTTGGCCACGGACGCGAAGTAGGTGTAGCGGTTGCGCGCCTGGCTCTCGCCGGCGAACGCCTTGAGCAGGTTCTGCTCCGTGCGGGTCCCCTTGATGCTCGGCATGCGGCCTCCCTGCGGGCCGTCGGGGGCTTCTTGCGAAGGGTACTGTACCCGAAGGAGGTGACATCCCATGCCGCTGTCGCTCGGCTCGCTAGTGGAGATCGCGCCCGGCGTGCTGATGCCGCGGCTCGGGTTCGGCACGTACAAGGCCGCCGAGGGGTCCGAGGTGGAAGGCGCTGTGGCCGAGGCGCTCCGGGCGGGCTACCGCGGCGTGGACACCGCGTCGTTCTACGGCAACGAGCGCGGCGTGGGGCGCGCGATCGCGGAGAGCGGCCTCGCGCGCAAGGACGTGTTCGTCGCCACGAAGGTGTGGAACGACGAGCAGGGGTACGACGGGACGCTCCGCGCGCTCGAGCGCTCGCTCGGGCGGCTCGGGCTCGCGCACGTGGACCTGTACCTCGTGCACTGGCCGCAGCCCGCGCTCGCGCGCGACACCTGGCGCGCGATGGAGCGGGCGCTGGCCGACGGGCTGACGCGCGCAATCGGCGTGTGCAACCACCTGCCGCACCACGTCGAGGCGCTGCTCGCGCACGCGAGCGTGCCGCCGGCGATCGACCAGGTCGAGTTCCACCCGCTCCTGCAGTCGCCCGACCTGCAGGCGTACCTGCGCGAGCGGGGCATCGCGCTGCAGGCGTGGGCGCCGCTCATCCGCGGGCGCGCGGGCTCCGTGCCCGAGCTCGTCCGCATCGCCGGCGCACACGGGGTCACGCCCTCGCAGGTGTGCGTGCGATGGGCGCTGCAGCTGGGCCACTGCGCCGTGCCGAAGTCGGTGCACGCGGCGCGGATCCGCGAGAACGCCGACGTGTTCGGGTTCGAGCTGAGCGAGGACGAGATGGCGGCGATCGCCGCGCTCGACCGTAGCGAGCGGCTGGGGCCGCATCCGGACGTGGGGCCGGGGGCGTAGCTGACCGTTCACCGATTCGACCAGTGACCCGCGTCACACCTCCTGATTGGAGCGGCTCGGGCATACGTTCGTATGCACCCGAGTGAATAGACCCCCGTCTGGGGTGCGCGGCATAATCGAGCACAAGTCGCAGCGAGGCGGGGTGGCCTCGGCCGACTCTGGCGGCCCGTGCGGGTCAGTGGATGGGGAGGCGTCATGAAGAGCCGCAGCGCGTCAGGTTCCGTCCGTCGAACACTCGCGCGGGCGAGCAGGTCCCTTCTCGCGGCACTCATCGCTGCCTCCGGCGCTCAGCTCGCCGTGCCGAGCGTGGCCGTCGCCGGTCCGGCCGTACCGGTGGCAGCGAGCGACCCTGACGGGTTCTCGCAGGCCGCGAAGGTCCTGTCCGCGAGCGGCGCGGCGGGCGACGTCTTCGGCTGGTCGGTCGCCATCGACGGCGACACGGCCGTCGTGAGCTCGCACCTCGACGACGACAACGGTACGGACTCCGGCTCGGCGTACGTGTTCGTCCGGGACGGCGCCGGGTGGACGCAGCAGGCCAAGCTCCTGGCGAGCGACGGCGTGCAGGACGACTACTTCGGCGCATCGGTGGCCATCGACGGCGACACGATCGCGGTGGGCGCCCAGTGCGACGACGACATCGCGCTCAACGCCGGCTCGGCGTACATCTTCACGCGGAGCGGCACGACCTGGACCGAGCAGGCGAAGGTCACCGTCGCGGGCGGTCTCATGCATGACAGGTTCGGCTCCTCGATCTCGCTGTCCGGGGACACGCTGCTGGTGGGCGCCGAGGTCGCCGACGACAAGGGGACCGACTCCGGCGCGTCGTACGTGTTCACGCGCTCCGGCACCACGTGGAGCCAGCAGGCCAAGCTCAGCTCGGTCGACACGACCGGGGGCGACAGCCTCGGCAAGGGGGTGTGCGTCGAGGGCGACACGGCGATCGTGGGCGCGCCCTACGACGACGACCGGGGCAGCAACTCGGGCTCGGCCTACGTGTTCACGCGCAGCGGAACCACGTGGAGCCAGCAGTCCAAGATCACGGCGGGCGACGGCGCGGCCTCAGACTACTTCGGCTGGCGTGTCGGCCTTTCGAGCGGCACCGCGGTGGTCGGTGCATGGGGGGACAACAATGCCGCCGGTACGGACGCCGGCGCGGCGTACGCGTTCACGAGCAACGGCACCACGTGGACCCAGGAAGCGAAGCTCACGGCCTCGGACGGTGCCGCATCCGACAACTTCGGCAGTGCGGTCGGCGTCTCCGGTGACGCGATCGTGGTCGGGGCGCACGTAGATGACGACCTGGGCGACGGTTCGGGAGCCGCCTACGTCTTCACCCGCAGCGGAACGGCGTGGGCCCAGACGCGCAAGTTGCTCGCCCCGGACGGTGCCGCGGGAGACGACCTCGGGGTCTCGACCGCGATCTCGGGCGGCACGGTCATCGCGGGTGCGCGCTGGGACGACGATCTGGGCGCGGACGCCGGTTCGGCGTACTTCTTCTCGTCGACGTACGGTACGCGTGAGGACACGCCGATCTCGGTGCCCGCGACGGCGGGCGTGCTCGTCAACGACACCGATGCTGACTTCGACTCGCTGACCGCGACGCTCGTGGCGGGCCCGGCGCACGGTTCGGTGTCGCTGGCTGCAGACGGCTCGTTCACCTACACGCCGACCGCGGACTGGAACGGGACCGACGCCTTCACCTACCGCGCGAGCGACGGAGTGAACCAGTCGACGTCGGCGACCGTGACGATCGCAGTGACGCCCGTGGCCGACGCGCCCGTGGCGCCGGACGACCCGACGGCCGCGGGCCTGATGGTCAAGGTATCGGCCGAGGCCACGAATGCGGGCGGATGGCCGACGACCGGTC
>VAUM01000186.1 GCA_005774595.1 Actinomycetota bacterium | reverse complement strand
ACCTCGGCGATAGCGAACGTCACTGCGGTGGACGCCAGGTACGCGGCGAGGATCTGCCAGCGGACCTCGGCGACGATCTGCGCCGTGTCCGGACGGCCTCCCCACCCCAAGAGCGCGGCGGCGGCGACCACGGCTGGTGCGAGCAGCAGTATCGGCAACACCCTGCGCATGCGGCCGCCGGTCTCCCTCGGGCGTGCGTCGGCACGGACGGGTCGTTCGTGGGGGACGGGCTGCGACGGTGCGGCTCGAGTGACGTGCGTGCCGCGTGGAGGGAGCCCGACATGGGAGTATAGCGCACGCGCCGCGCGGCCCGCGCCGGGGTCTCTGCCGGGTGGTGGCGTCACATACGACGTCGCCGGCGACGTCGTATGTGACGCCACCCGACGCGCAGACCCCCCGACCGGGTGCTGCAGCGTGCCGAGCGCGCCGCCGGACCCACGCCGGACCCGCGCCGCGGCGCCCCGCTCCCCATTCGCTACAATCGGGGTGCGAGCTCGCCTCGTGCACGCGCCCGCACACCCGCCGTCCGACCGAGGAGCGCCGCCATCTCCAAGCCGTCCGTCGCCCGCTCCACCGCCACCATGTCGGTGGCCACGACGCTGTCGCGCGTGACCGGCTTCGTGCGGATGTGGGCGACCGCCTACGCCCTCGGCGCGACTGCGATGGCCAGCGCGTACAGCGTCGCCAACAACGTGCCGAACATGATCTACGAGCTCGTGGTGGGCGGGATTATCTCCTCGCTGTTCATCCCCACCTTCATGGAGATCCGCTCGAACGAGGGCGAGCAGCGCGCCTGGCGGTTCGCGAGCCACCTGTTCAACCTCGCGGTGCTCGGCCTCGGAGCGATCGCGGTGGTCGGCATCCTGTTCCCCGAGCCGTTCATCTGGACCCAGACCTTCCGCATGGGGTCCGCCGAGGCCGGCAGCGTCCGCCCGATCGCCTCGGCGTTCTTCGCCATCTTCGCCATCAAGATCATGCTCTACGGGGCCGGTTCGGTCGTCTCGGGCCTGCTCAACTCGGACCGCAGGTACCTGTGGGTCGCGCTCGGGCCCGTCTTCAACAACGTCGTGGTCATCGCGGCGCTGTTCGTGTACGCGGCGGTCGTGGGCGACAACGAGCGGCTCGCCTTCTACATCCTGGCCGGCGGCACCACCGCCGGCGTCGCCGTGATGTACCTGGTGCAGCTGCCGTCGCTGCTCAAGTCCGGCTGGCGCTACGAGTTCGGCGTCGACCTGAAGGACCCCGGCATCCGCCGCATGGCGAAGCTCGCGCTGCCGACGATCGTGTACGTCGCCACGAACATGGTCGCCGTCTCGGTCCGCAACTCGTCGGCGTTCGCCGTCTCGCCGGAAGGGCCCGCGCGCCTCATGTACGCGTGGACCTTCTACCAGCTGCCCTACGGCATCCTCGCCGTATCGCTCACCACCGCGCTGTTCACGGAGCTGTCGGACGCGGCCGGCAGGCAGGACTGGGGCGCGTTCCGTCGCGACGTCGCGCGCGGCCTGCGCAGCACCGCCGTGCTCATCCTGCCGATGGCCGCGACGATGATCGCGCTCGCGACGCCGCTCGTGCGGCTCTACCAGGTCGGCGAGTTCGACGCCGCGTCGGTCGGACCGGTGGCCTCGGCGCTGCGCTGGTGGAGCGTGGCGCTCGTCTTCTACTCCGCCACGATGTTCCTGCTGCGCACGTTCTACTCGCTCAAGGACACGAAGACGCCGATGACGGTCAACCTCGTGCTGACCGGCGTGCAGATCGGCCTGTACTTCCTGCTGACCACGGGCGCCGCCGGATGGGCCGGCCTCGGGCTCGACGGCATCCCCATCGCCGACGCCGTCTTCTTCGCGCTGTCGATGGTCGCGCTGGCGGCCATCCTGAGGCGTCGCGTCGGCGACTACGAGCTGCCCGACGTCGGACTCACGTTCGGGAAGGTCGCCGTGGCGGCCGCGGCGGGCGCCGTCGCGGCGTGGGGCGCCGCCCGGCTGCTCGCGCCGCTGGCCGGAGGCGTGTCCGGGGCGCTGCTCCAGACCGCGGGCGGAGGGGTCGCAGGCCTCGCGGTGACCTACGGCATCGCGGCCGCACTCCGGGTGCACGAGCTGGCGTCCGCCGCCGCGCTCCTGCGCCGCAAGCTCGTGCCGTCCCGCGCTCAGCGCGCACCCGACATGGACCCCGAGGAACCCGATGCGTGACGCGCGCGTGGTGGCGCTCGTGCCCGCGCACGACGAGGCCGCCGCGATCGTCGGCACCGTCTCCGCGATCCGCGGCATCGAGGGCATCACACGCGTGATCGTCGTGGATGATGCATCGGCCGACGGCACCGGTGCGCTCGCCGCGGAGGCGGGCGCTGAAGTCGTGACGCTTCCCGAGAACCGCGGCAAGGGCGCCGCACTCAACGCCGGCCTCACCGCTCTCGGCGAGGACTACGACGTCCTGTTGCTCCTCGACGCCGACCTCGGCCCATCCGCATCCGAGGCCGCCGCACTCGTCGAGCCGGTGCTCGCGCGCGAGGCGGACATGACCGTCGGCGTGCTGCCCAAGCCGCCGGGCTCCGGCGGGTTCGGGCTCGTGAAGGGCCTCGCCCGCTGCGGCATCTTCGTGCTCGGCCGCGGGTTCCGCGCCAGAGCGCCGCTCTCGGGCCAACGTGCCCTCGACCCGGCAGCCGTGGCCGCCTGCACGCCGTTCGCACGACGCTACGGGGTCGAGACCGCGCTCACCGTCCGCGCGCGCCGCGCCGGGCTCGTGGTGACCGAGGTGCCGGTCGCGATGTCGCACGCAGCCACCGGTCGCGACGCCTCCGGCTTCGCCCACCGCGCACGGCAGTTCGTCGACGTCGCGCTCACGCTGCTCGGGCTCGTGTTCGCACCGCGCCGCCCGCGTTCGTAGCGTCAAGACCGCCGGGCGCTACCGCCGCAGCTCGGGGAAGCGCGCCGTCGCGCCCTTGTCGAGCCCGTAGTGGCCCTTGGCGCCCTCGGCAAGCGTCCACACGAGCGACAGGAGACCGTCGGGCAGGTCGGCGTGGTCCACCGCCGCCAGGCCCGCCTCGGACGCCGCGTCCGCGGCCCGCGTCTCCTGGCCGGTGACCTCCACGCCCACGGCGGGCACGCCACGCGCCGCGGCGGCGATCGCGATCTCGAGCGCGACCGGCTCGACCGTCGCCTCCGAGGACGCCACGAGCACCACGCCGGCCACGGCCACGCCCGCCGGCAGGCCCTCGACGCTCATCGCTCCCACGGACTTCAGCATCTCGGTCGCCGGCCGGTCACCCTCGCCGGTCCACTCGGCCGCGAGCGCCGACGCGATGCGGCTCTCGAGCTCGCCGGTGTCGGTCACGTCGCGTGAGCGCGTGAGCGACCGCGCGCGCTCGGCGGTCGCGGCGTCCTCGAGCCCCGCGTGCTCCTCGCGCAGCGTCACCACCGCGGCCACGCCGCCCGCCGCCTTCACGGCGCCCTGCGCGGCTGCGAGCGCGTCGCTACGCGCCGGCGTCGTGAGCAGGACGACCGTCCGCCCGCGCAGCTTCCCATCGACCATGTACGCCACGGTCGCGTCGCTGAACCCGCGCACGGCCTCGACCTCGGTGCGCATCGTCTTGTTCTCGGCCGAGATGGACTGGAAGTCCTTCGTCAGGCTGCCGACGAGCGTCGTCTTCTGCGCGTCGAGCATGCAGCGCTCCACCACGACGGTGCCGAGCACGAGCCCGACCGCCAGCGCGAGGAACACCGACACGAGCGATGCGATGTGGTAGCGCAGGTTGTACACGCGTGTGATGCCTCCCGAGCCGGACGGAGCGGACGGCGGGCGGGCGGCCCTCGGCGCGCGTGCGTC
>VAUM01000185.1 GCA_005774595.1 Actinomycetota bacterium | reverse complement strand
GGGGATGATCTCGGGACCGCCGTCGCGCGGCCGGCCGAGGCCATCGAACACGCGGCCGAGCATGTCGCGCGACACGCCGATCTCCAGCACGCGGCCGAGGAAGCGCACGCGGGTCTGCGAGGGGTTCGCGCCGCGCGTGCCCTGGAACGCCTGCACGAGCGCCGTGTCGCCGTCGACCTCGAGCACGTTGCCGAGCGACGTCGTGCCGTCCGGGTACGCGAGCTCGACGAGTTCGCCGTAGGTGACGCCGGCGACGTCCTCCACGAGCAGCAGTGGCCCGACGATGTCGCGGGTGGTGGTGTACTCGCGCGTCACGAGGCATCACCCGCCCTCCGGGCCTGCGGGGCGTGCTCGGGCGCGCCCGAGGCGACCAGTTGCGTGTCGATCTCATCGGAGATGACGCGATACTCGTCGACCTGCTCGAGCGTGAGGTACTTCGCGCGGGCGATGCGCTCGCGCACGGGCGCCGCGAGCACCGCCGCGAGATCCGCTCCGCGCCCGACCGCCTCGAGCGCCCGCTCGTGGAAGTGCAGGATCGTGCCGAGCAGCAGGTCCTGCTCGGCGAGCGACGAGAACTGGTCGTCGTCGCGGAACGCGTTCTGCTGGAGGAAGTCCTCGCGCAGCGACTTGGCGGTCTCCATCAGCACCTGCTCCTCGGGCGAGAGGGCCTCGAGGCCGACGAGGCGCACGATCTCGGCGAGCTCGCTCTCGCGCTGCAGGATCGCCATGGCGCGGTCGCGGCGCGAGCGGAAGTCCGGCGAGACATCGGCCGCCCAGTGCGGCTCGACCTTGTCGAGGAAGAGCGAGTAGCTCGTCAGCCAGTCGATGGCCGGGAAGTGGCGCTGGAACGCGAGCGTGTCCTGCAGCGCCCAGAACACCTTCACGACGCGCAGTGTGTTCTGCACCACCGGCTCGGACAGGTCGCCGCCGGGCGGCGACACCGACCCGATGACCGAGACGGACCCGCTGCGGGCGGCGGCCTGCGGCGGGCCCGCAGGAGCCTGCGCAGGCGCGTCCTGTGCGCCGGGCACCAGCGACGAAGGGTCTGCCGAGGCCGCGCCGCCGCCGCCCAGGCACACGACCTTGCCGGCGCGCTCGTAGAACGCGGCCAGCCGCGTGCCGAGGTAAGCGGGGAAGCCCTCCTCGCCGGGCATCTCCTCGAGCCGTCCGGAGATCTCGCGCATCGCCTCGGCCCAGCGCGAGGTGGAGTCGGCCTGCAGGACGACCTCGTAGCCCATGTCGCGGAAGTACTCGGCCATCGTGATGCCGGTGTAGACCGACGCCTCGCGAGCCGCGACCGGCATGTTCGAGGTGTTGGCGACGAGCACCGTGCGCTTCATGAGCGGCTGTCCCGAGTACGGGTCGGTGAGCTCGGGGAACTCCATGAGCACGTCGGTCATCTCATTGCCGCGCTCGCCGCAGCCGATGAAGACGACGATCTGCGCGTTCGACCACTTGGCGACCTGGTGCTGTGTGACGGTCTTGCCCGCGCCGAACGGCCCGGGGATGCAGGCGGCGCCGCCCTTGGCCAGCGGGAAGAAGGTGTCGATCACCCGCGTGCCGGTGACGAGCGGCTCGCTCGCGGCGGTCTTGGATGCGTACGGCCGAGGTACGCGCACCGGCCAGCGCTGCATGAGCGCGAGGTCGTGCTCGGCGCCGTCGTCCGCGCGCAGGCGCCCGACCGGCTGCTCGACGGTGTACGACCCGCTCGCGATCGCGGTGACCTCACCGGACAGCCCCGGCGGCACCATGACGCGGTGCTCGATGACCTCGTTCTCCTGCACTGTGCCGATGACATCGCCGCCCGAGACGCGAGCGCCCTTCGCGACGGTCGCCGAGAATTCCCAGACCGCGTCGCGCGAAAGGCCCGGCGCGCTCATGCCGCGCGCGAGGAACGCCCCCGCCATCGCCTCGAGCGCGTCGAGCGGGCGCTGGACGCCGTCGTACACGGCGCCGAGCATGCCTGGCCCGAGCTCGACCGACAGCGGCATCCCCGTCGGTTCGACGGGGTCGCCGGGCCCGAGGCCCTCGGTCTCCTCGTAGACCTGGATGGACGCGCGCGAGCCGCGCATCTCGATGATCTCGCCCATCAGGCCCTCGGCGCCGACCTTGACCAGGTCGTACATCTTCGACGAGGTGAGGCCCTCGGCCACCACGAGCGGGCCGGCGACCTTCACGATCGTGCCTTGCTCCATCTACGCGTCCTCTCGGATCAGTACCTTCGTGCCGAGCGCGCGCTCGATGGCGGCGCTCAGCTTGGCCTCTCCCACACCGCCGGGGCTGCCCACCCCGGGGATGACCGTCACGGCCGGGACCGGTCGGTCGGCGACGCCGGCCACCAGCTCGGCCACGGCGTCGTACACCGGCTCGGTCACGAACACGACTGCGAACTCGCCACCGGCGAGGCGCTCCCACAGCGCGCGTGCGTCGGCAGGGCGTTCGACCGGGAAGACGGCGAACCCGAGCGGGCGGAACCCCGCCACGCTCGTCGCGTCGCCCACGACCGCCGCACGCGCGGGAGCCGTCATCGCGCCGCCCCCTGCGTCTCGCGCAGCCTCGCGCGCAGCACGTCCGCGTTCAGCCCGGCGAGGCGCCCGAGGAGCATCGTGCGGACGGCGGCGACCTCGGCCTCACGGGTCAGCACGTACGCGATCACGGGCTCCGCGCCCACGGGAACCGCATGCGCGCGCCGCAGGTGCCGCGCGACCGCGTCGTCGCCGGCGACGTCCATGCGCGCCGGGTCGAGCAGGTCGGCGGCCGAGACGCCCGCGAGCGACGGCGATGCAGCGAGCCGCGCCGCGAGGTCCGCGGCCGGCAAGGCGTACCACTCCATGAGCGCGGACGCCCTCGCGGCGCCGCCGGGCACCAGACCGGCCTCGACCTCCGCGGCCGCACGTCCCGCGGCACGCGAGCGCACGAGCGCGCGCGCGTTGGCGAGGTCGGCGAGGTGCGCGACCAGCCCGGACAGGAACTCGCTGCGCGAAGCTCTCGCGCACTCCGCCATCTCGGCGAACAGCGCCCGGTCGACCGCCGCGTCGATGGCACGGGCGTCGAGCGCTCCCGCGTCCGCCTCCGCTGCACGCGCCGCCTCCGCGGCCACGGACGCGAACGGCTCGGGCCAGTCTTGCGGCGGCGCGGAGAACACGGCCGCGTCGACGGTGCCGAGCGAGTGCGGCGGCGGCTCGTACGCGGCCCCGACGGCACGCGCCTTCCACGCCGCGCGCATCGCACCGAAGTCGTGACGCACCCGGAAGAAGCGCACGACCGGCTCGGGCAGCGCCGCTTCCGCGAGGAAGCCGTAGAACCCGTCGAGCGCCTCGATCATGGCCCGCTCGACACCCTCGGCGGTGTCGACACCCTCGAGGTGGCGGCCGTACGGCGTGTCGGACAGGACGCGGACCTGCTCGCCGAAGGACGGCGCATCGAGCAGTCGCTCGAACGTCGAGCGGCCGAAGACCCGCTGGGAGAGTACCTTCGCCTTGCCCGACGCGAAGCCGTAGCGGATGGTCTCGCGCGTCGCGCGCAGCATGGGCGCCTTCGCAGTCACGCAGCTACGCCCTCGCCGCCGAACAGCGCCCGCGCCGCGGTCATCTCGAGCTCGCTACGCCGCTCCGCGACCGCCGCGGCCGCGGAGACCTCCGCGCGTACGCGCCCGCCGTCGACGATGCAGCCCGCCGCCAGCGGCGCCGGCTCGCCCGGCCACTCGAGCCGCAGGTCCGGTGCGATGCGTGCGACCTCGACCGCGAGCGCGCCGCCGAGCCGCGCGCCGTCCGCCGCCGCCACGAGCACGCGCTCGCCCCCGGAAGCGACGGCGACGATACGCCGCGCGAGGAATGCGGCGTAGCGCCC
>VAUM01000184.1 GCA_005774595.1 Actinomycetota bacterium | reverse complement strand
GACTGGAACGGCTCCGACAGCTTCACCTACCACGCCAACGACGGCACCGCCGACTCGAACGTGGTCACCGTCGACATCACGGTGACCCCGGTCAACGACGCCCCGGTGGCTGTGGGTGACTCCTACAGCACCGCCGAGGACACCACGCTCACGATCGCGGCTCCGGGTGTCTTGACCAACGACACGGACGTCGACGGCGATCCGCTCGACGCGGTGCTCGACACGGACGTGTCGAACGGGACGCTCACCCTGAACGCCGACGGCAGCTTCACCTACGTGCCGGACGCGGACTGGAACGGCTCCGATTCGTTCACCTACCACGCGAACGACGGCACGGCCGACTCCAACGTGGTCACCGTCGACATCACCGTCACCCCGGTCAACGACGCCCCGGTGGCGACAGGCGACTCCTACTCGACGACCGAGGACACGACGCTCACAGTCGCCGCTCCGGGTGTGCTCGTGAACGACACCGACGTCGACGGCGATCCGCTCGATGCGGTCCTCGACACGGATGTATCCGACGGCACGCTGACGCTCAACGCCGACGGCTCGTTCGAGTACATCCCGGACACGGGCTTCAGCGGCTTCGACTCGTTCACCTATCACGCTTTCGACGGCGTGGACGACTCCAACGTCGCGACCGTCATCCTCTGGGTCGGCCCCGTGAACGATCCGCCGACCGCCGTGGACGACAGCCATACCACCGACGAGGACACCACGCTCACGGTCGCCGCGCCAGGCGTGCTGGCCAACGACACGGATCCCGAGTCCGATCCGCTGTTCGCGTCGCTCATCAGCGGTCCGAGCAACGGTGCGCTCATCCTGTTCGCGGACGGGTCGTTCGAGTACGTGCCCGACGCGGATTGGAGCGGTACGGACTCCTTCACCTACCAGGCCGACGACACGCTCAATCTCTCGAACATCGCCACAGTCACGATTACCGTCACGCCTGTGAACGACGCCCCGGTGGCGGTCGCGGACTCCTACTCGACGGCCGAGGACACGACGCTCACGGTCGGCGCACCGGGCGTGCTCGTGAACGACACGGACGTCGACGGCGATCCGCTCGACGCCGTGCTCGACTCCGGCGTGTCCAACGGCACACTCACCCTGAACTCGGATGGGTCGTTCGTGTACGTGCCGGATGCGGACTGGAACGGCAGCGACAGCTTCACCTACCACGCCAACGACGGCACGGCCGACTCGAACATCGTCACGGTCGATATCACCGTCACGCCCGTGAACGACGCGCCGGTCGCGAATGACGACGCATACTCGACCGACGAGGATACGCCGCTGATGATCGCGGCACCGGGCGTGCTCGGCAACGACACGGATGCGGATGGCGACATGCTCTTGGCCGTCGTTGTCGACTCGCCGGCGCACGGCGCGCTGACCTTGAGCGCCGACGGGTCGTTCGAGTACACGCCTGACGCGGACTACAACGGCCCGGACTCGTTCACCTACCGCGCCAACGACGGCACCGTGGATTCGAACCTTGCCACGGTCGACATCACCGTCGGCGCTGTGAACGATGCTCCGGTCGCGGTCGATGATGCCTACTCGACCGACGAGGACACGGCGCTCACTGTCGCGGCGCCGGGAGTACTCGGCAACGACACCGACATCGACGGGGACCCACTGACGGCGGTGCTCGTCCTCGGTCCCACCCACGGCACGCTCACCCTCAACGGCGACGGCAGCTTCACGTACACACCTGACGCGGACTACAACGGCCCCGACTCGTTCACCTACCAGGCCGACGACGGCGCCGACCTGTCCAATGTTGCCACCGTAGACATCACGGTCGACGCCGTGAACGACGCCCCCGTTGCGGCCGACGACGCGTACTCGACCGACGAGGATACGCCGCTCGTCATCGCGGCACTGGGCGTGCTCGGCAACGACACGGACGTCGAAGGCGACCCGCTCTCCGCGTTCGTGGTCGACCTGCCGGCGCACGGCACGCTGACCCTGGACGCCGACGGCGGCTTCACCTACGTGCCGGATGCGGACTGGAACGGCAGCGACTCGTTCACCTACCACGCGAACGACGGCACGGTCGATTCGAATCTCGCGACGGTCGACATCACCGTCGATCCGGTCAACGACGCCCCGGTCGCGGCCGACGACGCGTACTCCGTGGACGAGGACGGCTTCCTCGTGGTCGGCAGCCCGGGTGTCCTCGGCAACGACACGGACGTCGAGGGCGATCCGCTCACGGCGACTCTGGTCGACGATGTGGATCACGGGACGCTCGTTCTGTCGCCTGACGGCAGCTTCATCTACGTCCCTGATCCCGACTACAACGGCCCCGACTCGTTCACCTACGTCGCGAACGACGGCACGGCCGACTCGAACCTCGCGACGGTCGACATCACCGTCGATCCGGTCAATGACGCGCCGGTCGCCGTGGACGACATCTTCACCACCGATGAGGACACGCCGCTCGTCATCGCGGCGCCCGGCGTACTCGGCAACGACATCGACATCGATGGCGATGCGCTGACCGCCGTGACGGTCGACGACCCGATGCACGGCACGCTCGCGCTCAACGCGGACGGCGGCTTCACCTACACGCCGGACGCGGACTGGTACGGCACGGACACGTTCACCTATCGGGCGAACGACGGCGTGGTGGACTCCAACAACGCGACGGTCACGATCACCGTCGACCCGGTCAATGACGCGCCGGTCGCCGTGGACGACACCTTCACCACGGATGAGGACACACCGCTCGTCGTCGGTGCGCCCGGTGTACTCGGCAACGACACGGACATCGACGGCGATCCGCTCTCCGCGTTCGTAGTCGACCTGCCGACGCACGGTACGCTGGCGCTCAACGCCGACGGCTCGTTCACGTACACGTCGGACGCCGACTACAACGGCCCCGATTCGTTCACGTACGTCGCGAACGACGGTGAGGCGGATTCGAACGTCGCGACCGTCGACATCGCGGTCGATGCTGTCAACGACGCCCCGGTCGCGGTGGGCGACTCGTACACCACCGCCGAGGACACGACGCTGACTGTCGCCGCGCCGGGTGTGCTCGCCAACGACTCGGACGTGGACGGCGATCCGCTCGACGCGGTGCTCGACGCCGACGTGTCGAACGGGACGCTCACGCTGAACGCCGACGGCTCGTTCACCTACGTGCCGGACGCGGACTGGAACGGTAGCGACAGCTTCACGTATCACGCGAATGACGGCACGGCGGACTCCAACGTCGTCACGGTCGACATCACCGTCACGCCGGTCAATGACGCACCGGTGGCGGTGGGCGACTCGTACACCACGGCCGAGGGCATCACGCTGACGGTCGCGGCCCCGGGCGTGCTCGGCAACGACACCGACGTCGATGGCGATCCGCTGACGGCGGTACTGGCCGATGACGTCGCCAACGGGGCGCTGACGCTGAACGCCGACGGCAGCTTCACGTACGTGCCGGATCTCGACTGGAGCGGCTCGGACTCGTTCACCTACCGCGCCGATGACGGCGCCGCGCTCTCGAATCTCGTGACCGTGTCGATTACCGTGACCCCGGCCAACGACGCGCATCTGACGGTGACCAAGGTCGTGACGAGCGGTGACACCACGGCAGTGGTGGGGTCTCTGGTCGGCTACCGCATCACGGTCACCAACGACGGTGGCGCGGCGTCCAGCGACGTCACCGTGTCCGATACATGGGACGCGGCAGAGCTGGCCCTCGACTCCGCCGATCCGACGGCTGACGATTCAGGGGCGGGCTGGGCCGACTTCGCGGTCGGGCCTATCGGCGCCGGACTCTCCGAGGCCATCGACGCCACGTTCACCGTGCTGGCCGACGGCACGGTGGGCAACACCGTGT
>VAUM01000183.1 GCA_005774595.1 Actinomycetota bacterium | reverse complement strand
CGCGGAGGTCCCGCCGGCCGAGTGGCGCGCCGCGGTCGCGCTCGTGCCGCAGACCCCTGTGATGCTCCCGGGCACCGTCGCTGAGAACCTGCGCGCGCCGTGGGCGCTCGCGCTGCGCCGGGGCACGCCTGCGCCCGACGACCGCGTGCTCGCGGTCGCGCTCGCTTCGGTGGGCCTCGGCGAGGTCGCGCTCGACCGCGATGCTGCGAAGCTCTCGGTGGGTCAGGCGGCCCGCGTCGCGATGCTGCGCACGGTGCTGACCGACCCGCGGGTGCTGCTGCTCGACGAGCCTGACGCGAACCTCGACGACGCGTCCGCCGCGCAGGTCGCGTTCATGACGCGCACCTTCGCGTCGCGCGGGGGCGCGGTCGTGCGCGTGCGCCATGTCGAGCGCGGCGAGCGAGGCGCGAGACGCTACCGGCTCGAGGGCGGCCGGCTTGCCGAGGAGAGCTGCGCGTGATCCCGGCGGCCGACACCGCCGTGTCCGCCGCCGGCGTCATCGCCATCGGCCCGTGGCAGCTCGCACTCGCCGCCGGGTTCGTCGTGCTGACCGGCATCGTGTCGCTCGTACTGCGCCTCGGTGTCGGACGCAGGTTCGTGTTCGCCGCCGCCCGTGCGTGCGCGCAACTGCTCGCGCTCGGACTCGTGCTGGGGTGGGTCTTCCGGCTGAGCAGCCCGTGGCTGGTCGGAGGCATCCTGCTGCTCATGCTGTCGGTGGCGGCGCTCACGGTCGCCCGCCGCGCGCCCGACGCGCCCGGCGGCGTGCTGCCGGTGGCGTTCTTCGCGCTGGGCGCGGTGGGCGTCTTCGTGACCTTCACGGTGACCGGGGCGGTCATCGGGGTCGAGCCGTGGTACCTGCCGCGCTACGTCATACCGATCGCCGGGATGATCCTCGGCAACTCGATGAACGACATGGCGGTCGCGCTCGAGCGGGCCTTCGCCGATCTCGACGCGCGCGCCGACGAGGTGCTCGCCCTCACCGCGCTCGGTGCGACCCCGTGGGAGGCCGCGCGTCCGAGCATCCGCGCCGCGATGCGCGCGGGGATGATCCCGGGCATCAACACGCTGACGACCGCGGGTATCGTCTTCATCCCCGGGATGATGGCGGGGCAGATCCTCGCCGGCACCGACCCGATGAGGGCCGCCCCGTACCAGATCGTGGTGATGTTCATGATCTCGGCGGCCGGCGTGCTCGGCTCGGCGCTGGCGGTGTCGCTGGCGTACCGTCGCCGGTTCACGGCCGACGGCGTCTTCCTTGAGAAGGGGATGCGGTGACGATGCTCGAGAACGCGTGGGTGCGCCTCGTCAACAACTGGCTCCACGACTTCAGCTCCGGGCTGTGGGGCGCGTGCGTGCTGGTGATCTGGCTGCTGCGCGGCCGGCTCACGGGCGCGGGTATGGAGGTCGCCGCCGCTCTCGGCGACGCTCAGATGCTGATGTGGCGGGTCCTGCTTGCTGCACTCGCCTTCATCACGCTCACCGGTGCGGTCCGCCTGTTCTATTGGCGCAAGGCCACGCCGGCGGAGGAGATGCCCGCCAAGCGCCCGGCGCTCATCGGCAAGCACGTGGCGTTCCTCGTCATCTACGGCGGCGGGACGCTGTGGGCGTGGACGCTGGTGCGGTGACGCCGCCTGGCGACACCGGGTACCTCGCCGACATCGACGAGACCCGGTCGTTCGGGCGGGTGCTGGCCGTGATGACCGTTCTGGGTGTCGCGGTGTTCCTCGCCCAGCGGTCGGCTCGGGCGAGCACGCTGATCCTCGAGGCCGTCTTCGTCGGCCTGCCTCTGGGTGCGTGCTGGCTCGGCTGGTGGGTCGCGTGCCTCGACCGCGGCGTGCGGATCGCGCTGCGCGATGACGCCGTCGTCCGGATCACGCGCGCGGGCCGCGAGACGGCTCTCACGTGGGACGAGGTCCGGCGGTTCGACGCATACGTGAAGTCCTTCGAGGGCGGATCGACGCTCTACCTCGGTCCGGTCGACGCGGCGGGGCGTGTTCGCGACGAGTGGAGGATCATGGTGTACAGCAGCGCCCTGTTGGCGGGGCGCGCGGTGAATCCCGCAGCGAAGTGGTGCATCGTGGAGCTGGCGGGCCTCCCGGTCGACGTGGCGCTCGGCGAGGGGGCACGCGTGCTCCTCGACCTGGCCCGCAGCGCGAAGGACGAGCGCGCGTTCCTGCAGTCGGTCGTTGCGGCCATGCGCGCGCGCCGGTTCTCCGAATACTGGGAGCTGCGTCGCGCGGAGGCGGGCGAGTAGCAGGGCTTCCCGTTGTCCGTGTCGAACGGGGCAGGTAGCATACGGCGGGCGCCCGCACCGCGCCCGCACCGCACCGCCTCTCCAAGGAGTCCCGTGACCGGTTTCGAGCTCTACCTGAAGACCAACGCGAAGAAGTTCGAACGCTACCTCGCGAGCTTCTTCGAGGACGGCTCGCACCCGGACATGCGGCGCTACCTGTACGAGCTCGTGGGCGAGTACACCGCCGGCTCCGGCAAGCGTCACCGCCCGCTTATCTGCCTGCTCGCCTGCGAGGCCGTCGGCGGCGACCCGGCCAAGGCGTGGGCGTCGGCCGCGGCCATCGAGCACTTCCACACCGCCGCGCTCATCCACGACGACATCGAGGACAGTTCGCTCACGCGTCGCGGCGAGCCGTGCATGCACGTGTCCGAGGGCCTCGGCCTGGCCATCAACGCCGGGGACCTCGCGCTCGCGCTCGTGTGCGGCACCGTCGTCGACGACCCCGGCCTCGAGGACGCGGTGAAGCTGCGCGTGCTCGCGGAGCTCGTCGCGATGACCACCCGCACCATCGAGGGTCAGGCGCTCGACATCGGCTGGGCGCGCGACGACCGCTTCGACCTGTCCGTGGACGACTACCTGCTCATGGCCAACCACAAGACGGCGTTCTACTCGGGCGCGGTCCCGCTCGCCGTCGGCGCGATCATCGGCGATGCGTCGGACGAGCAGGTCGAGGTGCTCCGCGCCTTCGGCATGGCGGCGGGACTCGCGTTCCAGATCCAAGACGACGTGCTGAACCTCGTCGGCGGCAAGGAAGCGAAGGCCAAGGACTTCCGCAGCGACGTGACCGAGGGCAAACGCACACTCGTGGCGATCCACGCGCTGCGGAACTCGGCACGCGCGGACCGGCTGCTCGAGCTGCTGTCCATGCGCACCACGGACACCGCGCTGCTGGCCGAGGCGGTGGACATCATGTCCGGGTCGGGCTCGATCGCGTTCGCCAGCGACTACGCCGAGTCGCTCATCCTCGGCGCGAAGGCCGACCTCGACGCGGTGCTGCCGCCGAGCAAGCCGAAGAAGCTGCTGCTGGAGATGGCGGACTTCTTCATCGCGCGCAAGTCGTAGCGGCGCGCGCGGCGAAGCCGCCCGGCTCAGAACGTCCAGCCGGTCTCGGCTGACGGCTCGTGCTCGACCGCGGGCAGGCCATCCGGCCCTGCGGCAGGCGGCGCGGCCGGCGCGGGAGCGGGCGTCTCGGCCGCGGGCGCCGCCGTCCCTTCCGCCGGTCCGATCGCGGCGAGCCGCGGCTCCGCGTACTCGCGCCACGTGCTCTCCGGGTAGCGGGCGAGGAAGTCGCGCCACACCGCGCGCGCGTCCGCGTCCCGGCCGGTCGCGAGCAGCACGTGCGCGAGCCGGAACTCCGCCTTCTCGGCCTCGGGCCGTCCGGGATGCTCGCGCAGCAGCCTCGTGTACGCCGGCTGGGCGAGGTCGTGGCGCTTCAGGCCCTCCGCCGCGCTGGCGACCGCGAGCAGCGTCGGCGCGGGCAGCGCCACCGAGGCACCCACCTGCTCGTACGCCTCGAGCACCTCCACCTTGCGCCCCTGCCGCACGAGCGCGTCCATCGCGT
>VAUM01000182.1 GCA_005774595.1 Actinomycetota bacterium | reverse complement strand
TCCTCGACCTGACCGACAAGCTCGCCGCGCCGGGCGTGGCGGCGGGCGGCGGTGCGGCCGCCGCGGCCCCGGACGCGCTCGATGAGGCGCGCCAGGCGCTGCTCGCGATGGGGTTCTCGGCCGCCGAGGTCGCTACGGCCGTGAAGGGCTACGACGGCGCGCCGACCGACGCGCAGGCGCTGCTCAGGCACGCGCTGCGCAGGCTTGGGGGCGGCTCGTGAGCACCGTCTGGGAGCCCGGTTCCGAAGATGCGGCGGACGCCGTCGAGCGGCTGGTCTCGGCGGAACTCACCGAGGACGACCTCGAGATCGACCGCTCGCTGCGGCCGAAGCGGCTGAACGAGTACCTCGGCCAGACGCGCGTCAAGGAGAACCTCGGTGTGCTCATCGAGGCGGCGCGTCAGCGCGACGAGGCTCTCGACCACATCCTGCTCTCCGGGCCGCCGGGCCTCGGCAAGACGACGCTCGCGGGCGTCATCGCCAACGAGCTCGGCGTGAAGGTGCGCACCACGAGCGGTCCGGCCATCGAGCGCGCGGGCGACCTCGCGGCGATACTCACGAACCTCGAGGAGCGCGACGTGCTCTTCGTCGACGAGATCCACCGTCTCAACCGCGCGGTCGAAGAGGTCCTCTACCCGGCGATGGAGGACTTCCAGATCGACATCGTCATCGGCAAGGGGCCGGCGGCGCGCAGCTTGAGGCTCGACCTGCCGCGCTTCACGCTCATCGGCGCCACCACGCGCACCGGCCTGCTCACCGGTCCGCTGCGCGATCGCTTCGGCATGGCGTTCCGCCTCGACTACTACGCCCCTGACGAACTCGAGGCCATCGTGCGCCGCTCGGCCGGGATCCTCGGCGTGGCGGTGGACGACGAGGGCGCGGCCGAGATCGCACGACGCTCGCGCGGGACGCCGCGCCTGGCAAACCGGCTGCTGAAGCGCGTGCGCGACTACGCGCAGGTCAAGCACTCCGGCCGTATCAGCGAGGACATCGCCGCCGAGGCGCTCGCGTTCTTCGAGGTCGACCACGTGGGGCTCGACCGCATGGACGTCGCCATCCTCGAAACGCTGGCGGTGAAGTTCGGCGGGCGGCCGGTGGGCCTGAACACGCTCGCGGCCGCGGTGGGTGAGGAGCCCGACACGCTCGAGGACGTCTACGAGCCGTACCTGCTGCAGCTCGGCTTCCTGATGCGTACGCCGAAGGGCCGCGAGGCCACCCCGCGCGCGTACGAGCACCTCGGTCTGGAGGAGCCCGCGGGCGGGATGGCCGCGAAGCAGGACGGGCTCTTCTAGCGTGGCGCCCGCGGCGCCGACATCGACCGTGCGCCCGCAGCCGCTGTGGATCCGCGTCGACCGCAACCGCGCGAAGCTCGCCGCGTTCGTCGCGCTGTTCATCGGCGGCTCGGCGGCGCTGCTCTCCGCGGCGCTCGTCGCCGTGCCGGGCTACCTGCTCGGATGGGGCGCGGGCGAGATCGAGTTCGCCGACCGCGCCGACTGGTACGCGCGCATGCCGCTCGTGATCGGCGGCGCGTTCCTGCTGCTCCTGCTGGTCGGCAGCATCATCGCGGCGGTGCAGCTCTCCAACGCCGAGGACTGGGTCAAGAGCCGGTTCAAGGGGCGCGAACTGGCCGAGGGCGAGGCGGAGCGCTTCCGCTCGTCCGTGCATGACATGACGCTCGCGGGCGGCCTCGGCGTGCAGCCGAGGATCATCCTGCTGCCCACGGGCGCGGTGAACGCGTTCGCGATCGGAACCACCCGCAAGCGGCCGGTCATCGGCGTGACGCAGGGCCTGCTCGACACGATGAGTGACGACGAGGAGCGCGCCGTCGTCGCCACGCTGGTCGCGCGCATCGTCGCCGGGGACATCATGTTCGGCACAGCGCTGGCCGCGCTCATGGGCCCGATCAAGGCGATCCGCGGCTCGGCGGGCGCGGGCGCCGGGTGTGCCTCGGAGGGCTGCCAGGGTTGCGGCAATACCGGATGCTCGGGCGCGGACCTCGACGGCTGCGGGGACGCGGCCGGGTGCCTCGGCGACTTGGACTCGGACTCGGCGGGCGGCTGCGGCGCGGCGCTCGTGGTGATCGTCTTCCTCGCGATCGTGGCGGCGCTGACCTACGCGGCGGTGGTCACGGCATCGTGGATCGTGACGCTGTGGGGACGCGCGCTGCACCGCACCGGCTACGAGAAGGCCGACGCCGAGGGCATGCTGCTGCTCAAGGATCCGCTTCCGATGCTGTCCGCGCTACGATGCGCGATCACCTCGGAGAACCGTGTGCTCGACGTGCCGGACCCGTCCTACGACTCCATCTTCTACGTCGCCACGAGCGGCAAGCCGAGCGTGGACCGGGCCGAGCGGCGGCGCTTCGTGCGCCTCGCCGAGGTACTCGGCGTCGAGGGCGGCATGGAGCTGCTGGAGCGGCCGTTGGAGGACGGCACACCCGCGCAGTAGACGAACGGCGCGCCGTGCCCTACTATTCGCATCGGGTCGGACGTCGGCCCACACGTTCGCGGCGTGATGGTCCGCTTTCGTGGCGGATTCATCGCGCCGATTGTTTTGTCCCCGAAGGCGGGGGCGGAAAGTGAGTTGGAAATGGCACAGGGTACCGTGAAGTGGTTCAACCCGGACAAGGGCTACGGCTTCATCTCGATCGAGGGTGGCGAGGACGTCTTCGTCCACTACAGCGAGATCCAGACCGACGGCTACAAGACCCTCGACGAGGGCCAGGCCGTGGAGTTCGAGGTCACGGACGGCCAGGGCGGCAATAAGCAGGCGTCGAACGTCCGCAAGATCTAGCACCCGGCTCGACCACACGCACAGATGAGGGGCTGTCCCGTGACGGGGCCGCCCCTCTTGCTTTGGGGCCTGCCGCTCGACACCTGGCTAGGCGGTCGGTACGGCCGGCGGTTCCGTGGCGTGTTCCGCGGCGAAGAGATCCTTGACGAGCAGGATGCCGAACACGATGAGGACCACCTGCGCGACGAGCGACCCGGCGCCCAGCGCGATGGTGGGCGCGTAGCGCCACCAGGGCAGGGGGTCGACCGAGTCGGCGATGCCCGTCAGATTGGCGGCCAGGCCGCTGAGCAGGACGCCGCCGAGCATGCCGCCGACCGACCACGCGACTGCTGCGCGGCGATCGCGTGCGCGGAGCGCCGCGGCCAGCAGCAGCAGCACGCCGACGATTGTGACCGGGTAGATCTCGAACGGCATCAGGAAGTCGATCATGAACGGCACACCCGCCGGGCGCGTGAACCACGCGACGACCCCGAACGCGATCGGCGCGAGCAGCGGGAGCGCGACCACGATCACCCCCGTGACCGCCAGCGTCTTCGAGAGCGCATCGTGCTTTCCCATGGCTTCCACCTCCCTCGAGGATGTATTCCCGCATCGCGCTGCACGTATGCGCGCGGGGCCCTCGCGGCCCGCTGCGGTATCCTGTGGCGCCGTGTTCATCACCGTCGACAACGTCTCCAAGTCCTTCGGCGCGCGCACCCTGTTCTCGGGCGTGTCGCTGCGCGTCGGAGCGCGCGACCGCATCGCGCTGGTCGGCCCCAACGGGGCGGGGAAGACCACGCTGCTCGAGATCGTCGCGGGCGAGTCGTCGCCCGACGACGGCACGGTCTCGCGTGCCAAAGACGCCGTCATCGGCTACCTGCGCCAGGAGGCCATCGAGATGGCGGCGCCGACCGTGCTCGACGAGGTGCTGGCGGCCGCCTCGGACGTCACCTCGCTCGAGCACCGCCTGACCGCGCTGGAGGCCGAACTGGCGAGCGCCGATCCGGCCGACCACGACCGCCTGCTCTCCGAGTACGGGCGCCTGCGCGACCGCTTCGAGCACGCGGGCGGCTACACGCTCGAGGCCGAGGCACGACGTGTGCT
>VAUM01000181.1 GCA_005774595.1 Actinomycetota bacterium | reverse complement strand
CCCCGACAGCCGCGCGCTCATCGACCGCCGCATCGACGCGAGGCTCGCCGCTCTCGGCTGCGCGCCGCCGGCGCCTCCTCCCGCCCCTGTGCCCACGGCTCCCGCGCCCGCGTGGCCCGGCGCCGCGACCGCCCCGCGCGAGCCGCGCGTTGCGTTCGGCCCGGTGCTCGCGCTGTACCTCGGAGCGTTCCTGCTGTTCATGGCGGCGATCACGTTCACCGCCTACGGCTGGCAGAGCTTCGCCGACGAACTGAAGTTCGGCATCATCGCCGGCTACGACGCCGCGCTGTTCGGCATCTTCGCGCTGGTGGAGCGCACGAAGCTCAAGCACGCCGCGATGACGTTCTTCTGGCTCGGCGCCGCGACCCTGCCCATCGCGATCGGCGCGTTCGGCTCGTTCGTGCTGTCCCTGTCGCAGCGCGAGACCGTCCTCGGCGACCTGACCATCAACCCCTGGCTGTGCTTCCTGATGCTCGGGACGTCCGTCGCGTCGTACGCGCTCTACGCCTGGCGCCGGCAGACCGCGTTCCTGGTGATCGGAGGCATCACCGCCGGCATCGCGCCGTTCGCGCTGTCGTTGCCCGATGGAGACCTCGTGCCGATCATCCCCGCCGCGGTCGCGCTGGCGTACACGGCCGGTGCGATCGGGGCCACCGACGACCGGTGGCTCCGTGCCACCCGCGCCGTGGCGGGCATCGCCACCGCGCTCGCGCTGCCGCTCGCGGTCGTCGCCACCGCCGCCCACGTCATCATCGAGATCGCCGAGGCGTACGGCGGCGTGCCGGAGCCGGCGTCGTACGTCGCGATCATCCCGGTCGCACTGCTCTGTGCGATCGCGGTGCTGTGGCGCACGTCGGGGTGGATCGCCGAGCTCGTCCCGCAGCTGCCCGAGCGCTTCCATCGGCTTCCGGAGGCGCTGCTCGCGTCGGTGCTCGGCACGCTGCTGGTCACCGCGTGGGGATGGGGCGCCGGCGCGGACGGACTCGGCATCCTGTACCTCGGCGCGCTCGCGCCCGCCGCGTGGTACGTCGCCGCCGGCCGTGACCTCGAGGGGGTCGTCGCGCTCCCGTTCCCCCTGCTCACGATCCTCGCGCTCGGCCCCGGCAGCGCGTGGACCCGCCTGCTCGAGCCGTCCGCGTCCACCCTCGCGTTCACTTGGAACAGCCTGCTGCCCGGCGCGACGGGGCTCGTGCTGGCGGCTCTGTGGCTGGTCGCGGCCGACCGGCGGGACCTCGCGCCGAGGACGACCGCGCAGGGCGCCGCGGTGCTCCTCGGCCCCGCCGGCTTCCTCCTGCTCGCCGCGGTGCTGCCCCTGCAGCAGCCCTGGCTCGCACTCGCGATGGCCGCGTGTGCCGGCGCGCTGCTCTACGCCGCGTTCCATATGCGCGCCCCGGGCTTCGGTCTCGCGGCGATGGCACTGGCGTTCGCAAGCGTCGTCGCCACGTACGCGGGCGCCACGTATGCCGGCAGCACTGCCGCGGACTTCGCGTGGCCCGCCGCGTGGTTCGCGATCATGCTCGTCGCGGCCCTGGCGGTCTCGTTCGACCTGCGCCGGTCGCTGCTCTCGAGCGTCCCGGTCGGCCTGCTCGCGGCAGGAGCCGCGCTCAACACCCTCAACGCCTTCGACGTCGACTTCGACCCGTGGGCGCTGTTCGCCGTCGCCGGCGTGGCGCTCGCCTGCGCGGCGCTGTACCGGTTCGACGCGTACGCGGTAGCGGGGGTGCTGCTGGCGACGCTCGCCGTCTGGGCGTGGCTGGAGGAGCCGGACCACGTGCTCGACACCGGCTACGCCATGCTGCTCCAGCTCCCCGCGCCGCTCCTCGGCTGGTGGTTCTGGCGCAAGGCCGGCGAGTGGCGGGCCGCGGCCCGGATCCTGTGCCTGTTCGTGGTACCCGCACTCGCGCTCGGCTCACTGGACCAGGGCGACTACCTGCACGGCTTCACGCTGTTCGTCGTCGCGCTGGCGGCGAGCGCCGCGTTCGCGGTCGCGGGGTTCTGGCGGCGCTACGCGGGCTTCGCGGTCGTGGGGCTGCTCGCGCTGTTCAAGACGTCCTTCGACTTCCTGCAGACCTTCATCGACCACATCCCCGCGTGGCTCGGGTTCGCGGCAGTCGGGCTGCTGCTCGTCGGTATCGGCATCGTCTGGGAGCGCGGCAGGGTCTACCTGCGCGACCGCGCCCAAGAGCTGGCGCGCGGCTGGACGTAGGCCCGACCCGGGCCCGTCCGCTGGTAGAATCTTCGCGGAGGCCCGGCCGCGTCCGGCCCGTTACCGCGAGGAGCGTGAGTGGAGGAGCACGGCCTCATCCTCGACCGCTACCGTCCTCTCGCCCTCCTCGGAGAGGGCGGGCACGGCTCGGTCGTGCTCGCGTACGACACGAAGATGGCGCGCCGGGTCGCGATCAAGCGCCTCCCGCTCCCGCTGTCCGAGGACGGCCGTCCGGTCTCGAAGCGCGGCCTCGGCGAGGCGCGCACAGCCGCCCTGCTCAACCACCCCGGCATCGTCACGGTCCATGAATGGGACACCGACGCCGACGAGGCGTTCCTCATCATGGAGCACGTCGACGGCCTGCCGCTCTCGGAGCTGCTCGACCGCACCGGCGCCCCGCTGGACTTGGACGAGATCGCGGCGGTGGTCGCGGACGTCGCGGCGGCGCTGCGCTTCGCGCACGACAACGGGGTGCTGCACCTCGACCTGAAGCCGGACAACGTGCTCATCACGCGCGAGGGGCGCATCAAGATCGCCGACTTCGGCGTCGCGGCGCTCACCGGGCTCGGCGGCCACGCGCCGGGGCTCGGCGGGACGCTCGGCTACATGCCGCTCGAGCAGCTCGTCGGCGAGCAGCTCGACGAGCGCTGCGACGAGTGGGCCCTCGCGGCGCTGACCTACGAGATGCTCACGGGCCGCAACCCGTTCGCCGCCGACCGCGTCGACGACGCGATCTTCCGCATCGAGCTCGAGGACGCGCCGGCGCCCTCAGACCTCGTCCGCCGGCTGCCCGCCGGCATCGACGGCGTCGTCATGACGGGCCTCGCTCCGCACCGAGGGCAACGCTACCGCACGGTCGCCGAGTTCGCGTCGGATCTCACGCCACACCTCGGCGACCCGCAGGCGGGACGCGACTCCCTCGGCCGCCTGGTGTGCGCCCTGGCCGAGGAGGCCGACGAGGGGGTCCCGCTCGAGGGGCTCGGGCTGTGGGACCGGCTCTCGAACCGCGGGCACCTCGTCAGCCGAGCGGGCGCGACCGCTGCCGCGTCGTGGTGCGCATACAGTGCGCTCACGCACCTCGAACTGCCGCCGGCCGCGGAGTGGGTCGCGGGCGCGGTCGTCGCCGCGTGCGCCTGGGCCGCGCCGCCGCTCGGACTCGCCCTCGGCTTGCTCGCCGTCGTCGCCGCGGAAGCGGTGGCCGCCGGCCCGTGGCTCGCGGTGCTGGTCTTCGCGGCGGTGGCGGCGTACTGGTGGTTCGTCGGCCGCTCGGGCAAGGGCTACGCCTTCACGCCGATCCTCGCGCCGGCGTTCGCGGTCGCGCGCTGCGGTTTCGCGATCCCCATGCTGCTCGGATTCGCATTCGGGCCGGCGTGGGCCGCGCTGTCTTCCGCCCTCTCGGCGGCGGTCGTGATGACCACAGCGGCCGCCTACCGCCCCATCGCGCCGTACCTCTCCGTGCCGCTGCGCTTCTTCTCCGAGCCGTGGAACCTGGGCGAGCACGGCGGCGCGGGGGCAGTGTGGGCGAACCCGGGCGCGTACGTGACGGTCGCGGCCTGGGGTCTCGCCGGCCTGATGATGTCGCTCCTGAGCCGCCGCGGCACGCGCCGGGCGGCCGCGGCCGGCATGGCGGCGGCGACGGCGGCCCTGGTGATCGGCTACGTCGTGTGGGGC
>VAUM01000180.1 GCA_005774595.1 Actinomycetota bacterium | reverse complement strand
GCGGCGCACTACCTGCATTTCGACCTCGGGTACGTGGTGTTCGCCTACGCGGCGGCGGCGCTCGCCTCCGTGCTGTGGGCGTGGCGGCAGTGGCGCGCGGGAGGGCCGCCGGCGCCCGGCGCCGCGCCCGGCCTCGCGCTCGCGTCGCTGGCGGGCGTGGCTGCGTGGCTCCAGGGCCCGTGGTGGTTCGGCACGCCGGACACCTACTACCACCTCGCGGCCGCCCGCTCCCTGCTCGCCACGGGCCGCCCGCTGGTGACCGACCCGTTCTTCGGCACCGCGAGCGAGCAGATCGACTCGACCGCGGGCATCCTGCAGACGCTGCTCGCGGTCTTCGCCAAGCTGACGACCGCCGACGTCGCGGTGCTGTTCCGCCCGCTCACGGCCCTGTCGGCCGCGGCGATGGTGCTCGCGTTCTGGCTGCTCGCGCGGCGCCTCGCCGGCACGTCCCGCGCGGCGTCCGTCGCGACGGCCGCGTGGGTCGTCGGCGCGTGGTTCGCCGACTTCCGCGACTTCGGCTATCCGAACAAGGTGTCCATCTCACTCGCGTTGACGGCCGTGGCGCTGATGGTGTGGGCTGCCGAGGAGAAGCGGCCCGAGATCACGCTCGCCGCGGCGGGGGTCGGGCTCGGGGCGTTCGCGATGCACATCGCCTCGGCCGAGCTCGTGCTGCTGTGCGGCGCCGCGATCGCCGTCGCGCTGGTGGTGGCCGCCGCCGCCTCGGCCGGCCGCGAGCAGGCCGACCTGCTCGGCGGCGCGCGCCGCGTGGGCGCCGCGCTCGCGCTCACGGCGGCCGCTGCGGTGCCGACGCTCCTGCCGCGGGTGACGGCGCTGCGGGGCTCGAGCGTGATCGGCTCGGAGTCGTTCATCTGGGCGGCCGACCAGGTCCGCATGCTCGCGCCGTGGTGGCGGGTCGTCGTGCCGGGTGGCTTCGACTTCGGGGGCTTCTGGGCGTTCGCCATGGCGGTGGTGCTCGGCGTGCTCGCGGTCCTGCGCATCCGCCGCCCGGGCGCGGCCGCGTCGGCGTCCGCCGCCGCGATCGCCCTGCTCGGCCCGGTCATCACCCTCGTGCCGCCGATCTCGACTTGGGCGCTCGGGTTCTCCTCGTACATGGTCGCGCGCATGGCCGAGCTGCTGCGGTTCGCGCCGTACGCGGTCGCGGCGTGGGGCCTCGGCATCGCGGAGACGCAGTCCCGCCGAGGCATGCGGCACCTCACCTGCGCCCTGCTCGCCGTGACGCTGCTGTCCGGCACGCCCTACCTGCTCTCGACGTACGTGCAGGGCTGGGGCACGCCGCGCCGCGGGCACATCTACTCGGTCGCCGAGTCGCGCGCACGCGACCTGCGTCCGGTGCTCGGCCTCTACGACCTGAAGAAGCTCACGGCGATCGTCGACGGCGGCTACCCGGTCGTGATGGCGGACGCCGAGGCGGGCTACTACCTCATGGGGCTGGCGCCCGTCGCCGTGGTCGCGTCGCTGGAGTCGCATACGCCGGTGTTCATCGGCAAGTCGGGCTATCGGACGCGGCTCGCGCACACGCAGGAGTTCTTCACGCCGGGCACGTCGCCCGAGCGCCGCGCCGCGCTGGCCGAGGAGTACGGCGCGCGCTACGCGTTCGTGTTCGCGAAGCAGAAGGATGCCGCGCTCGTAGACGCCGAGCTGCGGGCCGACCCGCGCTACGAGGTGCTCGTCGAGGCGCCTGGGTTCACGTTCTTCGGCGTGAGGTGAGCGTGCGCCTCAGCGGGTGAGGTCCGCGATCATCGAGGGCGTGCGCAGGTTCGCGCCCTCGTCGAGCTCCACCGACTCGCGGAACTCGCAGCCGACGCAGTTGTGCAGCTTCGCGGCGATGCTGTCCTGGACCGTGCCCTTGCACAGCGTCCCGACGATTGCCCAGCACGCCCGGCCGCCGTTCGTGCCGCCGTTGATGCCGTCGACCGTGCGCTCCGTGGAGGCCGGACAGACGCCCAGCTCCATGACGTTCTCGCCGCCGGGCTCGCAGCCGCACTTCTTGAACTCCCAGCAGTTGGCCTTGCCCATGATGCGTCACCTTCCCGTGCCGGCGGGAGCGGCCTGTGCGCGAGTGTATCGGCAGGCCTGGCGGCCGGTTGAGGGCTGGAGGCACTCAGGCTTCGTCAGGAAGGTGAGCGGCGTGCGGGGGCGGGCGAGCGGTGCGATCTCGGCGGCCCGAAGGTGCGGTCAGGTAGACTGGCTGCGGATCGACCTGACGGCGAACGGGAGGCGACGTGGGCGACGACCTGCAGGGCGGCGGCAGCACGGGCACGACCGACGGTGGGCAGCAGGACGCGGGACCGTGGACGCCCGAGACCGCCGAGCCGCCGGCAGCCGAGCAGGCACCGGGTGCGGGGAAGCGGCTCGGGCGCAAGATCCTCATCGGGGTCGCGATCGGCGCACTCGTCTTGTGTGCGGTCGTCGGAGCGGGCGCGGCGATGGCCGGCAAGCTGCTCGTGGGCAAGGCCGAGCGCACCGAGGCCGTCTTCGAGCGCTACAACGCGATCGCTGAGGACTTGGAGGACCTTGAGGCGGCGGCTGTGGGACTGGACACGGCGGTCGGTGATGAGGCAGCCGCGATGGAGGAGTTCGCCGAGGTGGCCGGGCCGGTGCTCGAGGCGACGGCCGCCGAGATCGACGAGGCCGTGAAGCTCGCCGAGGCGCTCGACGACTCGCCGTCCAAGGAGGCACTCGTGGAGGCAGGGACGGAGGCCAAGGAGATGGCGGCCGCCGCGCAGGCCGTCGCGTCCGAGGCGAAGCGCCTCGCGGGCGTGATGTCCCTCGTCGACAGCGCTACGGACGAGCTCGACGCGGCCACTGACCTGATGAATTCGTCCATCGACAACTCGAACCACGAGAAGTGGGACGCGGCGAAGAAGGACGCGGCCGCCGCGAAGGTCCGCGCCGCCGCCGCCCTGAAGCACGTCGACGCACTCGCCGCCCAGAACAAGGACCTCGACGTGGCCACCTGGCGCGCGGTGTTCGTCCTGCAGCGCGACCAGATCGCAGCGGCGGCCGACATCGCCGACTACGGCAAGCGAGGCCGCTACAACGACCTCAACAAGGCCACCGATCGCTACAACGACTTCAACAAACGCCTCAACGACGCCAAGATGCCGGACTGGCTCGAGGACGCCGACGTGCTGCTCGGCGAGCTGATCGACCAGTCCGAGCAGCTCGTGGAGCATGCGGGCGCCTTCGACGAGGCGCTCGCGCGCGCGGAGGAGCGCATCAACGCCGGCCAGTACTGAAGCGCTCCGGGGCGCGAACGCGAACGGGCCGCGGCGAGGAGCCGCGGCCCGTGTCTTCGCGGATGGTGCCCCCGGGAGGATTCGAACCTCCGGCACCAGGTTTAGGAAACCTGTGCTCTATCCCCTGAGCTACGAGGGCGGAACGCTGTTTGACCTGCTCAGAGCCTTGGCGCGTTGGGTCCCACCAGTCTGCAGTACTACCCTGCTACCGCATTGCTACCGTGAAGGCCGTGGCGCGACGGTCTGAGTCCGCCGTATTGTAGCGCGACTCTACGGGAAGGGCAGCGTGATGGGGCTACCCGCGGGCAACATGGCGCGGCATTCGATGAGCTCCCGCTGGAGCCGGTCGCGTTCCTCGGCGAAAGCGTTGGCAAGTTGGCTGATGATGCGCAGCCAGGCCACGGTTGTGGCGAGGAAGAGGGCGAGAACGCCTAGGGCGAGCCAGAGGGGGACGCTGAAGCGCATCGCCAGTATCTCCCAGAGTCGCGACAAGCCCGAGAGGATGAGTCCACCGATGACGGTGGCGAGGGTCGCAGTGATGAGGGACGAGAAGTCGACCTTGGGTTTGTCCATGTGTGCTCTCCGCAGCTAGTTGTCGGTACACGGGTCGGCGGTCACGGCCAGGCTAGCCCGTAGC
>VAUM01000179.1 GCA_005774595.1 Actinomycetota bacterium | reverse complement strand
GGGCGGGGCGCCTCGTCCGCCTGATCGAGGGCGCCGAGGGCGTGACCGCGCTGCCCGCGTACGACGTCGAGCTGTTCTTCGACGGCAACTCCAAGTTCTCGGCGCTCAAGCGCGACCTCGCGGCGGCGGCCGACACGATCGACCTGCAGTACTTCATGTGGTCGCAGGACCGCCTGACCACCGAGATCACGGACATCCTCATCGAGCGTATCGCCGCCGGCGTGGAGGTGCGGCTGCTCTACGACGTCGTCGGCAGCCTGATCTTCCGCAAGGACGAGGTCAGACGGCTGCGCGCCGCCGGTGCGAAGGTCCGCGTCGTGTGGAGTGGCGCGGGCAAGCTGTTCTACCGCGACCATCGCAAGATCGTGGTCATCGACGGGACGCTCGGCTACACCGGCGGGCTGAACGTGGGCCTGCGGTACGTGGACGGTGTGCGCAGGCACCCCGGGTGGCGGGACACGCACGTGAGGTTCAAAGGCCCGGCCGTGGCCGACCTGCAGAAGCTGTTCGCGATCTTCTGGCTCGAGGTGACCGGCGAGGACCTGTTCACGGAGCGCTTCTTCCCGGCCGAGTACCCGGAGACCGGGCGTGCGTCGCTCGCCCAAGTCGTGTCCACAGCCGCCGACGAGCCGTGGGAGCCGGCGCGACGCGCCTACGTGGCGACGATGTCCGAGGCGACCGAGCGCCTCTGGATCCAGTCGCCCGACTACGTGCCGAACCCGGAGGCGCATGCGGCGCTCGTCGCGGCGGCGCTCTCCGGCCTCGACGTACGCCTCATGATCACGGGGTGGACGGACCGCCCCGTCTACAACTGGGCGACCGAGTGGTACCTCGCGTCGCTGCTCGACGCCGGCGTCGTCATCCACCGCCAGCGCGAGGGGTGCATGCACGCCAAGACGCTGACCGTCGACGACTACCTCGTCGTGGTCGGCAGCATGAACCTCGACGTGCGCAGCCTGTCCATGCACAAGGAGGTCGCGGTCTGGTTCTACGACCCCGCGGTCGTCGCCGAGAACGAGGCCGCGTTCCTGCGCGACATGGAGGGCTGCTCGGTCGTCACGCGCGAGATGGTCGAGAGCTGGCCGTGGCCGCGACGGCTGCGCAACGCCGCCGCGCGCCTCGTGTCCACGCTGATGTAGGCGCCGCGCCGGGCGCGCCGGGTATGGACACGCCCGGGTCCTGCGTTTGCGCGTATACTCGTGCCTCGCCCGCTCGAAGCCGCACGTGACGGGGGACGGACGCGATGCCCGCAGCCAGCGAACACGACCTCGAGCCCGATCAGCCGCAGCCGACGCTCGTCGTCATCACCGGCATGTCCGGCGCCGGCCGCACGCAGACGATCCACACCTTCGAGGACGTCGGCTACTTCTGCATCGACAACCTGCCGCCGTCGCTGATCGGCCAGGTCGTGGGCCTCACGCACCTCGAGGGCAGCCGCGTGCGCCGCATCGCCATCGTGTGCGACGTGCGCGCGCTCGAGTTCTTCGCTGAGCTCACCGGTGAGCTCACCCGCCTCAAGGCCGAAGGCGTCCCGCTGCACGTGCTCTTCCTCGAGGCCGACGACGAGACGCTCGTCAACCGCTTCAAGGAGACGCGCCGCCGCCATCCGCTCGGCGAGGAGGGTTCGGTCGCCGAGGGCATCCGGGCTGAGCGCGAGGCGCTCGCCGAGGTCCGCGCGATGGCCGACGTCGTCATCGACACGAGCCACATGTCGCCGACCAAGCTGCGCGACCAGATCCGCCACCGGTTCTTCGGCGAGTCGCTCACGCAGACGCTCGCGGTCTCGGTCTCGTCGTTCGGGTTCAAGTACGACGGTGCGCCTCGCGACGCCGACATCGTCATGGACGTGCGCTTCCTGCCGAACCCCTACTACGTCGACGAGCTGCGCGACCTCGACGGCTGCGACGATCCGGTGCGCCGGTTCGTGCTCGAGCGCAAGGAGACCGAGGACTTCGAGCGCAAGTGGTTCGGGCTTCTGAAGTTCCTCGCGCCGCACTACGTCGCCGAGGGCCGAAGCCACCTGTCGATCGCGCTCGGTTGCACGGGCGGCAAGCACCGCAGCGTGGTGCTGGCCGAGCGGACCGCCGGGATGCTCCGCGGACGCGGCTACACCGTCACCGTCACGCACCGCGACATCGGCCGTGGGGGCGCTGCGTGACGCGCACGGCCGTCGCCATCGGCGGGGGCACGGGCCTGCCCGCGGTCCTGCGCGGCCTGCTCGGCCTCGGCTACGACGTCACCGCGGTGGTCACGGTGGCCGACGACGGCGGCTCGTCCGGCCTGCTCCGCCGCGAGCTCGGCATGCTGCCGCCCGGCGACGCCCGCAACTGCCTCGTGGCCCTCGCCGATCCCGACAGCACGCTTGCCCGCGTGTTCGCGTACCGCTTCCCGCACGGCGAGAGCCTCGCCGGCCATGCGCTCGGCAACCTCGTGATCGCCGCGCTCGCCGACATCCGCGGCGGCTTCCCGGAGGCGCTGTCCGCGGCTGCCGAGCTGCTCGGCGCGCGCGGGCGCGTGCTCCCGTCGACGCTCGCGGACGTGCGCCTGCACGCGGTCGACGCAGCCGGTAGTGAGGTCGCGGGGCAGGTCAACGTGGCTCACAGCGACGCGCCGGTGGAGATGGTCTACCTCGAGCCGGCCGACCCCCCCGCGTACGCGCCTGCGGTCGAGGCGATCGCCGAGGCGGACGCGGTCGTCATCGGCCCGGGCTCGCTGTACACGTCGATCCTGCCGAACTTCCTCGTCGCCGGCGTCGCCGACGCGCTCCGCGCGTGCCGCGGGCGGCGCGTCTACGTCTGCAACGTGGCCAACCAGCGCGGCGAGACCGGCGGCATGGATGCCGCCGATCACGTCGCGGCGCTGGTCGGCCACGGCCTCGGCGGCGCGATCGACACCGTCATCGTCCACGAGCGCGCGGACGCGCCGCCCGCGGCGGACTCCGTCCTCGGCGACGCCGCGACGCGAGAGCGCATCGCCGCCCTCGGGCTCGAGGCCCGCGCGTTCGACGTGATCGACCCCGCGAACCCGCTGCACCACTCGGCCGCCTTGCTGCAGGCCGCGCTGGCGGAGGTGCTGTAGCCGTGTCGTTCACCGCGGAGGTGAAAGACGAGCTCTCGCGCGTCGAGGGCAAGCGCGTGTGCTGCCCCAAGGCGGAGCTCGCCGCGCTCGTGCGGGTGGAGGGGACGCTGCACTTCACCGGCAACGAGCGCGTCCGCCTCGAGATCGCCACCGAGACCGCGCCGGTCGCGCGCAAGACCATCAAGCTGCTGCATGGCCTCTACGGCCTCACCACCGAACTCACGGTCCGGCGCTCGACCCTGCACCGCGCGAACAACTACCTGATCACGGTGCCGACCCAGCCCAAGCTCGCCGGCGCGTTGCGCGACCTCGGCGTGCTCGGCGCCGACTTCGGGCTCGCCGGCCACGTGCCGCCCGCGCTCGTGAGGCGCGACTGCTGCGCGCAGGCGTACCTGCGCGGGGCGTTCCTCGGCGGCGGGTTCGTCGCGGACCCGCACGGCGACTTCCACTTCGAGCTGACGACCGAGACGCGCGACATCGCCGACGACCTGGTCGGCCTGCTCGCGCGCTTCGACATCGAGGCGCGCGTGACGCGGCGCCGCGGCCTGCACGCCGTCTACCTGAAGGGCGCCGAGCCGATCGTCACGTTCCTCGCGCTCGCGGGCGCGCACTCGGCGCTGCTGCGCACAGAGGACGTGCGGATCTTCAAGGGCGTGCGCAACGAGGTGAACCGGCTGGTCAACGCCGAGACCGCCAACCTCCACAAGGCCGCCGACGCCGCGGCCGCGCAGATCGAGTGCATCCGCCGCCTGGCCGCCGACCCGGGGCTCGACGCGCTGCCGCCCGCACTGCGCGAGCTGGCCGAGCTGCGACTCGCGAATCCCGACGCCAACCTGCGGGAACTCGGCGAGCTGGCGGACCCGCCGCTGTCGAAATCGGCGGTGTACCAT
>VAUM01000178.1 GCA_005774595.1 Actinomycetota bacterium | reverse complement strand
CGCTTCGGCTTCCCCCTCGACGACTGGCTCGCCGCCAAGGTCGAGGCGAAGGAGCTGCTCCGCGAAGCGGCCCGTGAGCGCCGCACCGTCACCTACGGCGAGCTGTGCGATTCGCTGCACGCGATCCGGCTGTTCCCGCGCTCGCGAGCGCTGCTCGGGATGCTCCACGACGTGTGCTCCGAGGAGGACGCCGAGCGCGGTGTCATGCTCGCATCGCTCGTGGTGAGCAAGGCCACCGGGATGCCGGGCGAGGGCTACTTCGCGTTCGCCGCACAACTCGGGCGCGACATCTCGGACCGCGAGGCGTACTGGCGCTCCGAGGTCGAGCGCATCTACTCCGCATATGCGGGAGGGGAGTGACCGTGCTCAATCCCGTCGACTTCATCCTCAACATCGACGAGCACCTGCTCGAGATCATCGCCACCTACGGCGCGGCCACCTACGCGATCCTGTTCGCCATCGTCTTCTGCGAGACCGGACTCGTGGTCACGCCGCTGCTGCCCGGCGACTCGCTGCTCTTCGCCGCCGGCGCGTTCGCGGCGCAGGGCAAGCTGAACGTCTGGGTCGTCTACCTGCTGCTGTTCGCGGCGGCGGTCGCCGGCGACAACTCGAACTACTGGATAGGTCGCACGATCGGCGCGAAGTGGATGGCCAAGGGCGGCGGGCGGATCTTCAAGGCCGAGTACCTCGACCGCACGCGCGAGTTCTTCCACCGCCACGGCGGCAAGGCGATCATCATGGCGCGCTTCGTGCCGATAGTGCGCACGTTCGCGCCGTTCGTGGCGGGCTTGGGCCACATGCGCTACCCGCGCTTCCTTGCGTTCAGTCTCGGCGGCGGGCTCGCGTGGATCGGCGGCTTCGTGACGCTGGGCTACTTCTTCGGCGCCATCCCGGCGGTCGAGGAGAACTTCACGCTGGCGATCCTCGCGATCATCGCGCTGTCGATCGTGCCGGGGGTGTGGCACTGGGCCAAGGACCGCATGGCCGCGAAGCGCGGCCTGCCCGTGCACCCCGAGGGCGCACCGGACGAACCGCTCAATTTCGACTGACGCCGCGCCCCCGCTCGTCACGCGCTCCAAGCCGCCTTCACCTGCTCGCGGATGTCCGCGGGCGTGATCGAGCCGGCCACCGCGCCGCCGTCCGGTTCCTCGCGCTCGGGCAGGCTCGTGCGCGCCTCCTCGCATGCGAACGCCGCGCGCACGCGCTCGGGCAGGAAGCGCGTCAGTTGCGAGTATCCGTGCGTGTCGAACGGGTTGCGCGGTACCGTGTAGTACTTGCGCGGGTGGCACACGTACAGGTGCTCCTTGGCACGCGAGCACGCGACGTAGAACAGCCGCCGCTCCTCCTCGATCTGCTCGGGCGAGCCGCACGCCATGTCCGCCGGCACGTTGCCGTCCGAGGCGTGCAGCACGTACACGGCGTCCCACTCGAGCCCCTTGGCCGAGTGCATCGTGGAGAGCGTGAGCCAGTCCTCGTCGAGCAGCGGCGGGCCGGCGAGGTCCTCGGTCCACGAGGGCGGGTCGAGCGCGATCTCGGTCAGGAAGCGCGTGCGGCTCTCGAAGCGCGAGGAGACGAGCTCGAGCTGCTCGAGGTCACGCAGGCGCGCGGCGGGCTCGTCGTACCGGCGCTCGACGAGCGGGCCGAGGAGGCAGCGCGCGCGGTGCACCTGCGCCGGCACGTCGCCCGCGGGCGCGGCCGTCAGCGCGCGCACGGTCGCGACGAGCTCGGTCCAGGTGCCGTTCGCCTCCGCCGGCGGGTCGAAGCGCTCCCAGACCGCGAAGTCACCGCCGGCGTCGCGCAGGTCGGCGAGCAGGCGCCGGGCGCGCTGCGGGCCGATGCCCGGCACCAGGTCGAGCAGTCGCGAGCCGGCGAGTTCGTCGTGCGGGTTCTCGGCGAGGCGCAGCACCGAGAGCAGGTCCTTGACGTGCGCGGTCTCCGCGAAGCGCAGCCCGCCGTACTTGCGGAACGGAACGTTGCGACGCGCCAGCTCGAGCTCGAGGTCCAGCGAGTGGTGTGACGCGCGGAACAGCACCGCCTGGCGACGCAGGTCGAGCCCGGACTCGCGCAGCTCGAGCACGCGCGAGACCACGAAGTCGGTCTGCTCGGCCTCATCGGAGCAGCCCACGACGGACGGGCGGCCGCCCTCGGTGCGCTCCGACCACAGGTCCTTGGCGTGCCGCTCGGCGGCCAGCGCGATCACCGCGTTGGTCGCTTCGAGCAGCGGCTGGTGGCTACGGTAGTTGCGCGTGAGCGTGACGACGTGCGTGCCCGGGTGCGTGGCGGGGAAGTCGAGGATGTTGCGCACCGTCGCCGCGCGGAACGAGTAGATCGCCTGCGCGTCGTCGCCCACGACGGTCACGCCGCGCCCGCCCGGCGCGAGCAGGTCGACGATCTCGGCCTGCAGCGCGTTGGTGTCCTGGTACTCGTCGACGAGCATGCGGTCGAAGCGCTCGCGCACGGCGTCGCCCTCCGGCGAGGCGAGCAGGGCGCGCCAGAACAGCAGCAGGTCGTCGTAGTCGAGCAGGCCGAGCGCCTGCTTGCGGTCGGTGTAGGCAGTGAACAGCTCGCGCAGGCCATCGGCGGCGTCGCGGCACCACGGGTACGACTCGCGCAGCACCTCATCGAGCGGCTTGCGCGAGTCGAGGCAGCGCCCGTAGATGTCGAGGCAGGTGCCCTTCTGTGGGAAGCGCTTGGACGCCGATCCGAGGCCGAGCGTTCCGCGCACGACGCCCATGAGGTCCTCGGCGTCGCCGCGGTCGAGCACCCCGAACGACGGGTCGAGCCCGACCGCGCGCCCGTGCAGGCGCAGCAGCCGCGCGGCGACCGCGTGGAACGTGCCGCCCCACACCTTCTCCGAACTGCGGTAGCGGCGCTCCACGCGCGCGAGCAGCGCGTCGGTGCGACGCAGCATCTCCTCGGCGGCGCGCCTCGTGAACGTCAGCAGCAGGATGCGCGACGGCTCGACGCCCTCGGCCACCAGCCACGCGACGCGGTGGGCGAGCGTGGTCGTCTTGCCGGTGCCCGCGCCTGCGACCACGAGCAACGGCCCGTCGCCGTGCTGCGCCGCATCGCGCTGCTCGGGGTTCAGCCCGTCGAGGATCGAGGTCGTCCCATCCGCTTCCATGCTTGGCCTCCCGAACACGTGTTCGCCTTGGCGGCGAGCGTAGCACGGGCGGCTGACATCGAACAAGCGTTCGCATCGCGGGCGCGCTACACTGCGTCCATGACCACGCACCCGACATCCGAGTCCCGCGTGGCGCTCGCGCTGGCGGGCGCCGCGCGAACGCCCGCGCCCGCGGGGATCACCTACGCCACGCCCGAGGCCCTCTCGTTCTTCGCCCGCGACGCCGAGTTCCCGCAGGCGCTCGCCGCCGCGGTGCGCGACCTGCGGCTCGACTTCGCGTTCGTCCCGGCCGCGTACCCCGACGCCGACGAGGCCGCCGCCGCCGTGATTGAGGCCGGCGCCGCAGTGGCGTGGGCTGTCGAGGGCCCGCTCGGCATCACACTCGCCGAGCGCGGTTGGACGGCGTCGATCGCGCTGGCCGCCACCGACCCCGCCGCGCTCGCGGACGACCTCGAGGTGCGCACGCTCGCCGCTTCCGAGGAGGTCGACCGCGGGCTTGCCGCCGGAGCGACCGTGCTCGTGATCGCCGACGACCTCGCGTCGTCGGAAGGCCCGCTCGTCCCGCCCGACTTCGCCTTCGACGAGGTCTTCCCGCGCATGGCGCGCCTGGTCGAGGTCGCGCTCGATGAGGACGTCCCCGCCGTCCTGCACACCGACGGCGACGCCCGCGCCTTCCTCCACGCCGCGCACGCCGCCGGCTTCGCCGGCATCCACGCGGGCGGCGGCCTGCGCTGGGAGGCGTTCGCGCGGCTGCACGCCGCCGCCCGCGCGGACGGGCTCGCCGTGGTCGGCGGCCTGCCGACCCTGGAGCTGGCGGACGGCGAGGCCGCGGCCGTGCGCGTCGGCACGCTGGCGCGCTACGTCGAGGAATACACGCGGGAA
>VAUM01000177.1 GCA_005774595.1 Actinomycetota bacterium | reverse complement strand
GAAGAGCTGGAACACGAAGCCGATGCGGCGGCGGCGCAGTTCGGTGAGGTCGTCGTCGGACATCGTCGAGATGTCGACGCCGTCGATGCTGACCGTGCCCGAGGTGGGGCGATCGAGGCCGCCGATCAGGTTGAGCAGGGTCGACTTGCCGCAGCCCGACGGCCCCATGACCGCGACGAACTCGCCCGGGTCCACCGCGAGATCGACACCGTCGAGCGCCGTCACCGCCGTCTCGCCGCTCCCGTAGACCTTCGTCAGTCCCCGGACCTCGACCGTCGGCATGCGGCGCACCTTTCGGGTCGGACGTCGTTCTACCCCACTGTACCCCGCGAGCGGCGCCCATGCGTGCGATACTCGCAGGCGACCGTCCGCGCCCGGGATCGGGGGGCCATGCAGCGGCCCGTACAGCGCCCCAACCTGATCGCGTTGTTCCTGCAATCGCTCGCTGGTACCGGGCTCGGCGCGCTCGGCGCGACGGCGCTCGGCATCGTGTGGGCCGTGGGGTTCAAGATGCTCGTGCCCGACGTCCTCGAAGCGTGGCGGGCCGTCGGCGCGCTGCTGGGGTTCGCGGCCGCGTCGCCCATAGGCGTCAAGGCGATGGCGCGCTACCAGGGCTTCACCGGCTCGGTCCTACTCTCGATAGCGTTCGGCGGCGCGGTGGCGCTCGCCGCCGCGGTCTGCGGGCTCGTCGTGCCGGGCGACGCGGGCGAGGCGCTGCTCTACCTGCTGCCGCTGCTCATCCCGCCGCTGTCCGTGTGGGGCTACAACGCACTGAACGTGCGGCCTCCCGCATAGGCGAGGGCCGCCCCGCGGGGCGGCCCTCCCGAAGCGCGCGCGTGACTCCGCCCCTACTGCACCGCGACCTTGATCGCGACCTCGTCCTGTCCGACGAAGAACGGCTGGTCGGGGCTGTTGATCTTGTCCATCATGTCGAACTCGAAGGTGCCGGCCTCACCGCGATCGGCGTGGAGCGCGACGAAGAGGTCCGGCGTGAGCGGCACCGGGTAGAGCGCGACGGTCACACCGCGGCTCTCGCCGGCCGTCACGTGCGCGAGCCCGACCCGTGCGCCCGGGGCGCCGTCGTCGTCCGCGTGCACGACGATCCAGGCGTCGGTCGGCGCCGCTGCGAGCGATACCACGAGCGACTCCCGGACGCCCGGCTGGTCCTCGACCGCGATGCGCGGCGTGCCCTCGTTGACGCGCACGCCGAACTCACGGACCTCGGCGACCTTCGCGAGCTCCTTCCCGTCCACGAAGAACGGCCGGTCCGGGCTCATCTCCTTGGCCATCATGTCGAAGTCGAACTCGCCGCCGGTCGCGCGGTCCGCGTGGATCGCGACGATGACCTTCGGCGAGGTGACCTTCTCGAGCGTGACGCGGACGTCCGCGCTCTCGCCCTTCGGGATCGCGGTGAGCCCGACGCGTGCGCCCGGCTTGCCGTTGTCGTCCAGGTGCACGACCACCCACGCGTCCTCGGGGACCTTCACCCGGTCCACGATGAGCTGGTCGACGCCGAGCTGCTTGTCGGCGAGCTCGAGCTGCGCCGAGTCAGCGGAGGCCACGTAGCCCCACACGCCCGGATCCTTCTCCTCGGCGGTCTTCGCCGAGGTGCATCCTGCGAGCGCGACTGCCGCGACGATGATCGCGACGAGCGCGATCGCGCCCCTTCGCGTCCATGCCTGCATGTGTCCCATCGAAGTGCCTCTCTTGTCGGTGCGGGCCTACGCGGCCCGGTTCAGGGTCGGACGGAAGCGGCGCAGCAGCAGCGAGCTCGTCACGACGCTCACACTCGACAGCGCCATCGCCGCGCCGGCGAGCTCCGGACGGAGCAGGCCGAGCGCCGCGACCGGGATGCCCAGCGTGTTGTAGCCGAGCGCCCAGAAGAAGTTCTGGCGGATCTTGCGCATGGTCGCGCGGGACAGCTCGATGGCCGTCACGACGTCGCGCAGGTCGTTCTTGATCAGCACGATGCCGCCGGTCTCCATCGCCACGTCGGTGCCGGCGCCCATCGCGATGCCGATGTCGGCCTGCGCGAGCGCGGGCGTGTCGTTGATGCCGTCACCGACCATCGCGGTCACGAGGCCCCGCTCCTGGAGCTTGGCGACCTCTGCGGCCTTGTGCTCGGGCAGGACCTCGGCGAGCACGTGGTCGGGGGCGATGCCGGCCTGCGAGGCGATCGCCTCGGCGGTGCGGCGGTTGTCGCCGGTGATCATGTAGACCTCGACGCCCATCCTGGTGAGCTGTGCGACCGCCTCGGCCGAGGCCTCCTTGAGCGTGTCGGCGACCGCGACCAAGCCGGCGAGCACGCCGTCCACGGCCACGAGCATCACGGTCTTGCCGTGCGACTCGAGCTCGTCGAGCCGAGCGGCCAGCGCGTCGATTGCCACGCCCTCGCGGGCCATGAGCTTGCGGTTGCCGAGCGCGACGCGGCGCCCGCCCACCGTACCCTCGACGCCGTGGCCGGGAACCGCGGCGAAGCCCTCGACCTGCGGCATCTCGACGCCGTCGGCCGCGGCGCGCGCCACGATCGCCTCGGCGAGCGGGTGCTCGCTCGAACGCTCGAGCGCCCCTGCGAACGCCAGCATCTCGGCGGCGGACAGGCCGCCGACCGGCTCGAGGTCGGTCACGACGGGCGAACCGTGCGTGAGCGTGCCGGTCTTGTCGAACACGATCGCCTTGATGCGGTACGCGGTCTCCAGCGCCTCGCCGCTCTTGATGAGGATGCCGTTCTCGGCGCCCTTCCCGGTGCCGACCATGATCGCGGTCGGCGTGGCGAGGCCGAGCGCGCAGGGGCACGCGATGACGACCACCGCAGTGCCGGCGAGCAGCGCTTTGACGAACGGCGTGACCGCCATGTAGAAGTCCGGCGCCACGAACCGCGGCACCACGAACAGCCACACGAGGAAGGTCACGAACGCGACCCCGACGACCGCCGGGACGAAGACCGCCGAGATCCGGTCGGCGAACCGCTGGACCGGCGCCTTGGTGGCCTGCGCGTCCTCGACCAGCTTGATGATCTGGGCCAGCGCCGTCTCGGCTCCGACCTTGGTCGCGCGGAAGCGGAACGACCCGAGCTTGTTCATGGTCGCGCCGATGACGGTGTCGCCGGGGTGCTTCTCGACCGGGATGGACTCGCCGGTGAGCATCGACTCGTCCACCGCGGACGTGCCGGACACGACCGTGCCGTCGACCGGGACCTTCTCGCCGGGCCGCACCTCGACGATGTCGCCGGGCAGGACCTGCTCGACCGGCACCTCGGTCACGCGACCGCCGAGGACGACGCGGGCGGTCTTGGGCGCCAGGCCGATGAGCTTCTTGATGGCGTCACCGGTGCGCCCCTTCGCGCGCGACTCCAGCAGCTTGCCGAGCAGCACGAAGGTGATGAGCAGCGAGGAGGTCTCGAAGAAGACCGGCTCGGCGGCCAGCGTGGGCACGAACGCCGAAGCGGCCGAGTAGAAGTACGCGGCGGACGTGCCGATCGCGATGAGCATGTCCATGTTGCCGGCGCGGTTCTTCAGGCCGTGCCACGCGCCCCGGTAGTACTGCGCGCCTGCGTAGAACTGCACGGGCGTCGCAAGGATGAAGCCGATGTACTTCCCGACCAGCATCGGGTCCCAGGCGCCGCCGATCGTGTTCGCGAGCCAGACGGCGACCGCGAGCGGCACCGTCTCCATCGCGGCGGGCACCATCGAGACCACGAGTAGCGGTACGGAGAGCGCCAGGGCGAAGACGAACAGCCGCTTCTGGTGCTCGTAGTGCTTGCGCTGCGCGACGCGCTGGGGGTCCTCACCGGCATCGGCCAGCGGCGAGACGCGCTGCCGCACCGTGGCGGTGTAGCCGGCCGCGACGACCGCCGCGATGAGTTCGTCGGGGCCTGCCACCTGCGGGTCGAAGTCCACGGCCGCCGTCTCGGCGGTCAGGTTCACCGTCGCGGACGTCACGCCGGGGGCCTTCAGCAGCGTCTTCTCGATCACCTGCTGGCAGGCGGCGCAGTGCATGCCACCGACCG
>VAUM01000176.1 GCA_005774595.1 Actinomycetota bacterium | reverse complement strand
CGTCGTGACGGTGCGTCACCGCGCCGGAGCCCACTCGTACCACCTGCTCCCCGGTGGGGGAGTCGCGTACGGCGAGGCGCTCGCCGACGCATTGGTGCGCGAGGTCGCCGAGGAGACCGGCCTGCGCATCGAGGTCGGCGCCCCGCTGCTCCTGTCCGACACGATCGCGCCGGACGGGGGCCGCCACGTCGTCAACGTGACCTTCGCGGCCGACGTCACCGGGGGCGCCGTGACGGATCGACCCGACGACCCACGGGTCGAAGGGGTCGACCTCGTGGCCTTGGAACGGCTCACAGAGCTCGACTTGCGCCCGCCGGTCGCCCGCGAACTCGTCGAAGCCCTGTCAGCGGGGCCTGACGCCCGGGCGAGGTACCTCGGACCCCGCTACACGCCCGAGGACGGCGCGCACACTCGATTGACATAACCTGATCGGCCGGCGGCGACGCCGGCCCGGGCGGGCGGAGCCCGGAGTGCCGGGGCTTCCACCCGCGACCGATGCCATCGCACCGGCGCGCGTACTTTGCCAGCGGCCGCGCGCCGACGGTGTGAGGACGGCCCCGTACCGTGTTGCCACGGTACGGGGCCGTAGCCTTCCTTGGCGCAGGGGGCGCTGCCATGCGAGCGTACGTACTCAGGCGTTTGTCTGATAAGGTATCTTATGTCGCTTAGCGGGATCCGCGCAGTACGGCCGCATCGCCGGCGCTCTCACCCGCTCACGCGGCCCGCCCCATGGGACGACCTCGCGCCGCCGAGCGGCCCCGGTCTACGAACCGAGGTACGCAGCGTCGAACTGCGACTTCGTCATCCGGTCGAGGTCCTCTTGCGCGCCCCCGAGACGCTCCTCGGCCTCCCGCTCAGACGGGTACTCTCCGAGCGACGTCACGAGCTCGTCGTCCAGGACGGATACGACCTCGACGCGCCAGACCGCGTACTCGTCCATGTCCTGGGCAGGCGGCTCGCGGTACAGGATGTCCTCGCGCCACTCGAGGTCGGGCGCGTCGGCGTCGTCCACACGGACGATGCGAAGGCGGTAGAACTCGTCGGCGGCGCCGATGACCAGATCGCTCACGGCCGGTGCGCCTCCTACTTCTCGATCGTCGCGTACTGCGGGTTGGACGAGATCCAGCCGGTTCGGCCGTCCTTGTCGGTCACCTGGTACCAGCCGGTCTTCCCCGACACGTAGCGTAGCTTCTCGTTGCGCGAGAGCCCTCGGATGACCTCGGCGTCCGATTCCGGCTGGGTGCGCAGGTTCAGGCCCTCGATCTGCACGATCACCCACGACGGAGTGGCCCCCGATGTCTGGGACATGACGTTCATGCCGGCGCCCGTGAGCGTCGAGTCCTTCGATGCGCCCGTCGCGTCGACCGAGCGGGTGGCCTCGCCGCCGGCGGTCCCCTTCGCCGCCCGGTACTCGCCGAAGTAGCCCATCACGACCACTGCGACGATGACGAGCCCCACCGCGGCCGCGGCGGCCTTCGCAAGTGTCGGGAACCTCATATGTACAACCCCCCGCCGTACACCGCAGCGTCCTCCAGTCCGAACCGCTCGCACACATCGTGGACCGCCGCATCCGCCGTGTCGACCGCGGCACGCGCCGCAGCGAGGTCGACCTCACCGAGCGCCGTCAGCACGTCGTCGGCCCCGGCGTGCTCCCCCACCCTGCCGGCCTCCCGCGCCACGGCCGCCGCGGCCGCCGTCAGCGCGTCCGCCGCACCCCACAGGTCCTTGGGCAGCGCGACGGTCTGCAGCTCGTCGCGCACGATCGCCTGCTGGCGATGCAGTTCGCCGAGCGCCTTGCGGTCGAGGTGCCGCTCGTCGGAGACGAATGCCGTGAGTTCGTCGTCCGTGTCCTCGGCGAGGCGTACCACGACCTCGGACAGCGACCGGAGCCCGGCGCGCACGGCCTCGCGCTGCGCGACGAGCCGGACGACGTACTTCCGCTCCTGACGGCGCCATGCCAGCACGACGAGCAGGACGACGCCGATGAGCGCGACGAGCGCGCCGGCACCGCCTATCGCCCACCAGCCCCAGCTCGGTATGATCGGCACCGTGAGCCTCTCCCTGCGCGGTGCGGTGCGTGAACTGCCCTACAGTCCGCGTTCGTCGACCACACGCCGGGCCTTGCCCGCCGTCCGCTCTATTGTACCCGGCTCGACCAGCGTGACCTTGACGTTCAGGCCGATGACCGCGTGCAGGCGCTCGCCGACGTTCCTCGTGAAGCCGACCATGTCGCTCATCACGTCGCTGAAGATCTCCTCCGCGACCTCGATGCGCACCTCCATGTCGTCCATGCCGTGCTTGCGCCCGAGGACGATCAGGTAGTGCGGGCTGACGCCCTCGATCTTGTAGAGCACGTCCTCGACCTGGCTCGGGAAGACGTTCACGCCGCGGATGATGAGCATGTCGTCCGTGCGCGTCCGGACCTTGGCCATCCGCGCGGTCGTGCGCCCGCACGCGCACGGCTCCGTCGTGACCGTGGTCAGATCGTGCGTTCGGTAGCGCAGGACCGGGAACGCCTCCTTGGTCAGCGAGGTGAAGACGAGCTCGCCCTCCTCGCCCTCGGCGACCGGCTCGCCGCTGACCGGGTCGACCAGCTCCCAGAGGAAGTGGTCCTCGTTGATGTGGAGGCCGGCGGCCGCCTCGCACTCCCCCGAGACGCCGGGACCCATGACCTCGGTCAGCCCGTAGTTGTCCGTGGCGGTGATGCCGAGCCTCTCCTCGATCTCGCGCTTCGCCGCGTCCGTGCACGGCTCGCCGCCGAACAGCCCGACGCGCAGCGCGAGCCCCTTCACGTCGATACCCATGCGCTCCCCCACCTCGGCGAGGTAGAGCGCGTAGCTCGGGGTGGACACGATCGCCGTCGTGCCGAAGTCCTGCATCAGCGTGAGGTGGCGCTCGGTGTTGCCCGCACCGGCCGGCACGATCGTCGCGCCGACACGCTCGACGCCGGCGTGCATCCCGAAGCCGCCGGTGAACAGGCCGTAGCCGAAGGCCATCTGGACGATGTCACGCTCCGTCACGCCGGCGGCCGCCGCGACGCGCGCACAGCACTCGGCCCACGTGTTGAGGTCGCCGCGGGTGTAGCCGACCACGATGGGCTTGCCGGTCGTTCCCGACGAGGCGTGCACCCGGTTCACCTGCTCCATCGGCACGGCGAACAGCCCGAACGGGTAGGTGTCGCGCAAGACGGTCTTGTCGGTGAACGGGAGCTTGCGGATGTCGGCGAGCGAGTGGATGTCCTTCGGGCGCACGCCCGCCTCGTCCATGGCGTCGCGGTAGTGCGCCACGCGCTCGTATACCCAGGCGAGCGTCGTCTGGAGGCGCCGGAGCTGCAGATCCTCGAGCGCCGCGCGCGACATCGACTCGTACTCGGGGTTCCAGATCGCCATCGCTCGTCCCTCACTTCCCCTGCGCGCCGTGCCAGGCGCCCAGGTAGATCAGCCGAACGTCGTCGTTGCCGAGCAGGTCCGCGGACGCACCCTCGAGGACGACCTCGCCGGTGCGCATCACGTACCCGCGGTCGCAGTGCGCCAGCGCGACCTTGGCGTCCTGCTCGACGAGCAGGATCGTCAGCCCGCCGGCCCGCAGCGCGTCGAGCGCGGCGAAGATCTCGCCGATGACCTTCGGCGCCAGTCCGAGCGACGGTTCGTCGAGCAGCAGCACCTTGGGCCGCGACATCAGCGCTCGCGCCACGGCCAGCATCTGCTGCTCGCCGCCCGAGAGCGTCGCGGCGGGCTGCTCGAGCCGCTCCGCCAGCACCGGGAAGAGCCCGAAGACCGCCTCGAGGTCGGCCGCGGGAGGACCGCCCGGCCCTGCTCCCCGCGAGTACGCTCCGAGCGCGAGGTTCTCCGAGACCGTCATGGCGCCGAAGAGCAGCCGTCCCTCCGGGACGAGCGCCATCCCCTTGCGGATAAGCCTCTCGGGCGGCTTGCCGGTGACCGTCTCGCCGAAGAGCGAGACCTCGCCCGACGACGTCCGCACGAGCCCCACGAGGGCCTTGAGCAGGGTCGACTTGCCCGCGCCGTTCGCCCC
>VAUM01000175.1 GCA_005774595.1 Actinomycetota bacterium | reverse complement strand
GATCGCCGCCGGCGCGAACCGCTACGAGACCGCGGTGGCGCTCGCGAACTACCTCGCGGCTAGCGAGGGCTTCGCGTGGGGCTCGGTGTACGTGGCCAACACGAACGCCCTGTCCGACGTGCTCGTGTGCGGGCCGCTCGCCGGCCGGAACAGAGCGCCGGTGCTCCTTGTCACCCAGGGGGTGATGCCGAGCGCGACGTACTCCGCGCTCGACGCGCACTCGGCGACCATCGCCAAGGGCTACGTGATGGGTGGGACCGGCGCGGTCTCGGACCCGTGCCGCGCCGCGGCCGACACCGCGCTCAAGTGACGTAGGGTAGCGCGCACTTCTTGCGCCGCCGCCTGACGGTCAGCGCACCCCGCGCAGGTGGTCGATGAAGCGCGCGTGCGGGATCGCGAAGTTCCCCGTCACGTGCTGGCCCGCCTCGACATCACGAGTCACGACCGAGCCCATCGAGACGAACGCGTCGTCGCCGACGGTGAGCCCGTTGCGCACCAGCGCTCCCGGTCCGATCCACGCCCGGTCGCCGATGCGTGCGCTACCGCCGATCATCGCGTGCGCCACGATCATCGTGTCGACGCCGATGCTCACGTTGTGCGCGATGTGGCAGAGGTTGTCTATCTTGGTGCCGTCACCGACAACGGTGTCGCCGAGCGCGCCGCGGTCCAAGACCGTGCCCGCCCCGATGTCGACGCGGTCGCCGATGCGCACGGAGCCGACGTGGGGGAACTTGACCGGGTATCCTGACTCGTCGCGTTCGTACCCGAAGCCCTCGGCGCCGATCGTCACCGATGCGCCGATCGTGCAGGCGCTACCGATGACGCAGCCGTCGATGACCACGCAGTTCGGTCCGAGCGATGTCCCCGCCCCGATCTCGGCGGCCCCGATGACGCAGCCCGCCGCGATCGAGACATCCTCGCCGAGGACGCTGCGTGCATCCACCGTGGCAGCAGGCGACACACCCGTCGCGGGGGGACGCGGCGCCACCCGCGTGCCGACGAGCGCGAACTCGAGCCTCGGGTTCGCGGCGTAGGCGATGGCCGTGACGCCCCGCGCCGCGAGGGCTGCTTCATCGACGGAGGAACCTGCAGGCACGATGAGCAGGGAAGCGCAGGACCCGTCTGCGGCGGCCAGGATCGATGCGGACTTCACGAACGCGACGTCACCGGCAGCAGCGGCAGAGGCCGGCTTCAATCCCGCGATCGCCGTCTCGGCCAAGTCAGGTCGCAGAACGCGAACCTCGCAGCGTGCGTTCAGCATCTCGACGAGGTCCGCCACGCGCAGGGTCGAACGGTCTGCTGTCGCGCTCATAGGAGCATCCGGTAGATCTGGAACGCCTCGGCCCACTCCCGGTCGATCTGGCCCCCGCGAACGCGCGCCAGTGAATCGATGAACTCACGGGAGAAGTAGGTGCGGGACAACTCGAACTGTGACTCGTAGCACTGGAGCGCCCGCCACTTGAGGTCCATGTGGCGCTGCTCGAGCTCGGAGAACGCATGCGTGGTGAACGTGATGTGGTTCCTGGGCAACTCGTACCCGAGGATGCTCGCGCCGCGGAAGGCCCGGATGCCCTCCATGTAGACGACCTGGTGGTCCTGATGCAGGTCGTCTCCCGAAGGGATGAAGACCGTGTCGGGCTCCACCCTCGACCTCAGGTCGACGAGCGACTCGAGCACCTCCTGCCGGTGCGCGGGAAGGTGGCGCACGCGGTAGTTGTGCACATGCCGGTTCTCGGCGGGGATGCCCATGATGTCCATCGCCGCGTTGAACTCGTCGCGCAACAGCGTTCGGGGAGCGCCCTCTGGCAGGGAGTCCTCAGCCGTCGAGAAGACCGCCACGTCGACGGTCACGCCTTCTTCAACGAGTCGGGCGATCGTCCCTCCGCAGCCGATCTCGGCGTCGTCGGTGTGGGGTGCGAGTACCAGCACGCGTTGCATCATGTCTCCAAGCGACGCTCTCGGGAATGATCCGGGCGCCCATGATACGCGTTGCCTCACGAAGAATGTACTCGAGAGCGACTCGTTGCCTCACAAGAGGAGGTGCTCGAACCGGCCCTTGCCGGATCGACCCGCGAAGGATCCATGGGATGCCGCTCCCGTTGGCTGTGAACAGGGCGATCACGCGCGAGTGGTGCGGGCACGCTGTCCTTCGTGGCCAGGGAGTGGGCTGTGCCCTGAAAGGCGCAGGTGCGCTCTGGCGAAGCGTCCGGCAGGTCCGACCGTCGGGCGACCTCGTATGCCCACTCTGTGCGTTCCTCCGGGCGGCTTCGGTCCGAATGCTAGAATCGCTGCACCGTAGCCCGCCTTCCGACCGCTGGGGAGCCCCACCATGGACGCGTACGTCATCGGCGCCGCCAAGACCTGGTTCGGGCCCACGAGCCGGCCGTTGCCGGCGCTCGCACAGGAGGCGATCACGGCGGCGCTGGCCGACGCGGGGGTCGCCCCCGACGAACTCGGCGCCTTCATCGTGGCGAACTTCCTCGGCGGGCCGAACGAAGGCCAGCTGCACCTGAACTCGGTGGTGGCGGGACTGCTGCCGGGGCTGAACCTGCCGAGCTGGCGCACGGAGGCGGCGTGCGCGTCGGGCGGCGTGGCGGTGCACCAGGCGGTGCTCGCGCTGCACGCATACGACCCGATCCTCGTGCTCGGCATCGAGCGCATGAGCGACGTGGTCGGCGCCGAGCTCACGCGCAACATCGGCATGGCCGGCGATGCGGTCCTCGACCAGGTCGCGGGGCTCACCTTCCCGGCGAACTACGCGCTCGTGGCGCAGTGCCACATGGAGGCGTACGGGACGACCGCGCGCGATCTTGAGCTCGTGTCGCTCAAGAACCACGCGAACGCGAACCTGAACCCCAAGGCGCACTTCCACCACAAGACGGTCGTGCAGTCCGACATCGACGCCGGCCCCACCGTCGCCGCGCCCCTGCGCCTGTTCGACTGCTGCCCGGTGTCGGACGGCGCCGCCGCGGTGGTCGTGTCGGCCAAACCGCGCGGCGAGCGAAGCGTGCGCATCGCGGGCAGCGCGGTTGCCAGCGACGTCATCTCGCTCGCGCAGCGCACCACCCGCACGAGCTTCCCGGCGGCGGTCGCCGCGGCGCGGCGCGCGTACGCGCAGGCGGGCGTGTGCGCGGGCGACCTCGATCTGGCCGAGGTCCACGACTGCTTCACCATCGCCGAGATCGTGGCGATCGAGGACCTCGGCATCGCGTCGGCCGGCCGCGCGGCCGAGCTGCTGCGCGCGGGCGAGACCGCGATAGGCGGCCGCATCCCGGTCAACGCTTCTGGCGGCCTGAAGGCAGGCGGCCACGCGATCGGGGCCACCGGCGTCGGCCAGGTCGCCGAACTCGTGGCGCAGCTGCGCGGCGAGGCGGGCGCCCGGCAGGTCGAAGGCGCGCGCACGGGCGTGGCGCACAACGTCGGCGGGGTGGGCGGCACGTGCGCCGTCCACGTGCTGACGGGGGGTGCTTCGTGAGGAAGGACTGCCCGTCGTGCGGGCGCGCCTACGCGTACGACCTGCCCGAGTGCACGTTCTGCCGTGCGCCGCTCGAGGAGCGTGCCGCCACGCAGGGCCGGGTGGTCGCGGTGACGATGGTCAACGCGCCGTCCGTGGGCCACGAGGACGTGCCGTACTGGACCGCGCTCGTCGAGTCGGCCGACGGCGTGACCGAGATCGTGAAGTGCGACGCCGAGGTCTGGGTCGGCGACGAGGTCCCGATGTCGGGCGGCGCTCCGGTGCACCGCGAGCCGGTCGGCGTGGTCGGCTCCGGTGTCATGGGCCGCGGACTGGTCGAGCTGCTGCTCACCCGCGGCCATCACGTGGCCTGGGTCGGGCGCGACGCCGACAGGCTCGCGAAGGCGCGCGCCCGCGTGATCGAGCGGCTCGGCCGCGTGATGGACGACGCGCAGGTCGCCGACTGCGACGCGCGCTTGGTGACCGCCACGGACCCGGCGGCGCTGTCGGACCGCGACGTCGTCATCGAGGCCGTCGCCGAGGACCTCGCGGTGAAGCTCGAGACCTACCTGGCGATCGAGCCG
>VAUM01000174.1 GCA_005774595.1 Actinomycetota bacterium | reverse complement strand
GGGTCAAGGTGGACGGAACCTCCGTACGGACGTGGTCGACGGGCGTGGGTGGCGTGCTCCTCTCGATGGTGGCGCTCCTGATGATCCGCGGCGGCGTGGGCGGTGAGGAGGCGGCCGCACTCATCAGCAACGCGCCGAGCCTGCTCATCGTCGGTGCCGCGGCGGCCGTCATCATCTGGGCCTCGCTGCAGTTCCCCGCTTCGGAACCGCTTCGCAAGCAGTGGCTGTTCCTCGGCATCGGCACCGCGCTTTGGTCGGTGGGCGGCGGCGTGTGGAACGTCTACGAAGTGGTGCTGAAGCAGGAGGTGCCGTTCCCCGGCATCGCGGACGTCGTGTTCCTCGCCGCGATCCCGATGCTCACCGCGGGCTGTCTTCTCGCGGTCGGCTCGTTCAATCGCGTGCTCAGGATGATGCTGCCGGTCGCGATCTCGCTGCTCGCCGGTGTCGCTGCCGCGGCGTTCGTCGTGCTGGTTCCGCTGCGTGCCTCGCTCGCCGACGCGAGCTACCCGCTGTTCGAGCGACTGGTCGGCGCCGCGTATCCCGTCGCCGACCTGGTGCTCGTCCTACCCTTCGCGCTGGCACTCGCCTTCACCGCAGCACGTCTCGGGGGAGGCAAGATCGCGCGGCCGTGGTGGCTCGTCGTCGCCGGGCTCCTGGCGATCGTCTACGCCGACACGATGTTCGCCGTGCTCATCGCAGAGGGCACGTACACGGCCGGGATGTACATCGACGCAGGCTGGTGGGTCGGGTTCTCCCTGATAGCGGCTGGGGCCTCGCTCGCGGTGGACGTGCAGCGGCCGAGGGGGGCGTGATACCGGTGACGATCGACGACACCATTCGTGAGGTGCTGGAACCCCTCGTTGGCAAGCCCGTGACCGAGATCTGCATCCACTCGGTCGCAATCAAGCTCAGCAAGAAGTCTGAGGCCCTCACGGTAGCCGATCTCCCCGAGGTAGCGGCGACGATGAGGGAGTCCCTCGGAGCCTTCGCGACGCAGTCGCTGATCGATGGAGCGGTTGCCGAGATCGCGCGGCGTTCGGCCGCCTGACGGCGGGACTGCACGGTCTCGGGAAGTCCTGGGACGTCCGCCTCCCCAGGGCTAGGCGAGCCGGTTGCCGCCCGACCCCCGGCTGCCTCGTGACCGACCACCGGCACGGCCGCACCGCACGCACCGCAGAACCTCGCGCCTGAGTCCCGCGCCGCTGCTGGTATGCTACGCCGAGCCATGAGCGACCCCGCCCTCATACGCAACTTCTCGATCATCGCGCACATCGACCACGGCAAGTCCACGCTCGCGGACCGCATCCTCGAGCTGACGCACACGGTCGAGCAGCGCGACATGGTCGACCAGGTCCTCGACTCGATGGACATCGAGCGTGAGCGCGGCATCACGATCAAGGCCCAGGCCGTCCGCGTGCTCTACACGGCCGACGACGGCGAGACCTACGAGCTCAACCTCATCGACACGCCGGGCCACGTCGACTTCACCTACGAGGTCTCGCGCTCGCTGCAGGCGTGCGAGGGCGTGCTGCTCGTGGTCGATGCGGCGCAGGGCGTGGAGGCGCAGACGGTGGCCAACGCGCTCATGGCGATGAACGCGAACCTCGAGATCATCCCGCTGATCAACAAGATCGACCTGCCGTCGGCCGAGCCGGACCGCGTGCGTCACGAGATCGAGGAGGCGCTGTCGGTCCCGGCGGACGAGGCGGTGCTGGCGTCGGCGAAGACCGGCGCGGGCATCCGCGACGCGCTGGAAGCGGTCGTCAAGCGGGTCCCGGCGCCCACGGGCGACGCGAACGCGCCGCTCAAGGCGCTCATCTTCGACTCGTTCTTCGACGCGTACCGCGGCGTGGTCGCGCTCATCCGCGTGGTCGACGGGCACGTCGCCGCCGGCATGAAGGTGCGCATGATGGCCACGCAGACGGTCACCGACGTCGAGGAGGTCGGCGTCCGGCGTCCCCAGCAGGTGCCGGTGCCGGAACTGGGCGTGGGCGAGGTCGGCTACCTGATCACCGGCCTCAAGGACCCGTCGCTGGTGAAGGTCGGCGACACCATCACGTTGGCCAAACATGGCGCCGAGGAACCGCTGCCGGGCTACCGCGACGTCAAGCCGATGGTGTACACGGGCCTGTTCCCGATCGACGGCGACCAGTACCCCGACCTGCGCGACGCCCTCGACAAGCTGCGCCTCAACGACCCCGCCATCATCTACGAGCCCGAGTCCAGCCACGCGCTGGGGTTCGGCTTCCGCTGCGGCTTCCTCGGCCTGCTGCACATGGAGATCGTGAAAGAGCGGCTCGAGCGCGAGTTCGACCTCGACCTGCTCGCCACGGCGCCGTCGGTGGAGTTCCACGTGCGCAAGACCAACGGCGAGACGCTGTCGATCCACTCGCCGCAGGACATGCCGGACCCCGGCACGATCGAGAGCATCGAGGAGCCGTACCTGAAAGTCGCGGTGCTCGTGCCGCCGGAGTTCGTCGGCGCGGTCATGGAGCTCAACGAGAACCACCGCTCGACGTTCGTGAACATGCAGTACCTGTCGGCCACGACGGTGGACATGCACTACGAGATGCCGCTGTCGGAGCTGATCATGGACTACTTCGACCAGCTCAAGAGCCGCACGAAGGGGTACGCGTCGCTCGACTACGAGTACATCGGCTACAAGCCGAGCGCGCTGGTGAAGCTCGACGTGCTGCTGGCGGGCAAGCCGGTGGACGCACTGTCGTTCATCATCCACAAGGACAAGGCCTACGAGCGCGGCAAGGTGCTCACCGAGAAGCTGCGCGGCATCATCCCGCGCCAGATGTTCGAGGTGCCCATCCAGGCGGCCATCGGCGGGCGCATCATCGCCCGCGAGACGGTGCGCGCCAAGCGCAAGGACGTCATCGCCAAGTGCTACGGCGGCGACATCACGCGCAAGCGCAAGCTGCTGGAGAAGCAGAAGAAGGGCAAGAAGCGGATGAAGAACCTCGGCAACGTCGAGGTGCCACAGGAGGCGTTCATGGCTATCCTGAAGGTCGATGACTGACGCGAGCGACACCGCTTCCGTCCCGCCGGGCCCTTTGCCCGTCTCGCTCTACGTCCACGTCCCGTTCTGCGGCTCGAAGTGCGCCTACTGCGACTTCCACTCGGCCGCCGAGGACCCGTCGCGGCTGATCACGGACGCCGACGGTGTCGTCTACTACGTGCGCTCGCGCCTGCCGGAGGCGGCGTCGCTGGCTGACGCGTTCGTCGAGTGCGTGCTCGCGTACCTCGAGGAGTTCTCGGTCGACGGCCTGCTGGTCGACGTCCCGACGCTGTACGTGGGCGGCGGCACGCCGACGCTGCTGGGGCCCGCGCTGCCGAGGATGGTGCGCGGCATCCGCGAGTTGGTGGGGCTGCGGCGCGGCGCCGAGATCACTGTGGAGGCGAACCCGTGCTCGCTGACGCCGGCGCTGGCGGCCGCGCTCGCGGACGAGGGCGTGACGCGGGTGTCGCTCGGGGTGCAGTCGTTCGACGACGAGGTGCTGCACACGCTCGGCCGCGCGCACGATGCGGCGCAGGCGCGGGAGGCGGCGGGCTTGGTGGCTGCCGCGGGGATGCGGTTGTCGCTCGACCTCATGTGCGGCGTGCCGGGGCAGAGCGCGGAGTCGTGGGCCGAGACGCTGCGCGCGGCGGTCGAGTGCGGCGCCGGGCACGCGAGCGTATACCGCTGGCGCTCGAGGAGGGCACGCCGATGGCGGCCGCGGTGGCTGCGGGCGTGGTCGAGGAGCCGGACGCGGATGTGGCAGCCGCGATGATGCGCGAGGCGGTGCGCGCGCTCGGCGAGGCGGGGCTCGCGCGCTACGAGATCGCCAACTACGCGCGTGCAGGCGAGGAGTCCGAGCACAACCTCGGCTACTGGACCGGGCGGCCGTACCTCGGTGTGGGGCCGAGTGCGGCGAGCATGCTGCCGGTGTCGCTGGCCAAGCTCACGCCGCTCGGGATGCGGCTCGTGAACATGTGGCCCGACGACTGGCGTGCGCGGTTCGTGTGGAACGACGGACTCGGCTCGTTCGTGAG
>VAUM01000173.1 GCA_005774595.1 Actinomycetota bacterium | reverse complement strand
CCGGTGCGCCCGAGAACACGTGGCAGTCGGTGCACTTGACCGTGAGCGCCTGGATGGCGGCGGTCGTGACGGCTGACGGGTACGCGGTCGTGTCGAGCCACCTGGTGGTACCGCTGTTGGGCGGCAGCGACCAGCGATAGGTGCCCGGGTTCCCCACCGTCACCGTGAACGTGGTCACGGGATACGCCTTGCCCTGCGACGCGCCGGTGAACTGGTACGGCAGCGCGTTGTGCCCGCCGCCGGTCATCGCGTCGAAGCCGGCCTTCCAGTCGTCGGCGGGGTCGGACCAGACCGTGCCCGCGGGCAGCGGGTTCGTGGAGGTGGTCTCCTTGTGCGCGCTCGCGACGTACGTCGGCCCGTCGGACGTGTCGCCGCTGTTGTGACAGGCGATGCACCGGCGGTCGCCCGCGGCGATCGCCGCCTCAACGCCGGGCAGGAGCGCGTACGCGCCGTGCGGTGTGGCCCCCTCGTGACACACCGCGCAGCTGGTCACGCCGCCGCCCTCCATGCTCCCGCCGATGAGCGCGGTGCTGTGGATCGCGCGCAGGTCGTTCGGATGGCACCCGAAGCACCCGAGCTGGCTCGTCTGGTAGCTCACACCCCCGATGACCCACGTCGTCTCGGCCGAGTGCTTGACCGGCACGGCGACCCCACCGATGCGCACCGTGTGCGTGGTCTCCGAGGTCCCCGAGTGGCACGTGGCCGTGCCGCTGACGCCGCCGCAGCTCTTGCGGTTGCGGCCGCGGATGTCCCCGGTCGCGGCGTGGCACAGCGAGATCATGCACCCGTTCGGCTGGTAGCCCTCGTGCTGGAGACGCACGTCGGTCGAGAAGTGGCAGCCGGGACGCACGCAGAAGCCCGCCGTGATCGTCCCGCTCGGCGCCCGCTCGACCGCGACGTGCGACGTCTCGACCGAGTGGTGGACCGCGTTGACGCCCGCCTTGCCGTGGCAGTCCGCGCACGCCGCGTCCGTGGCCTTCGCGGGCCAGTCGGACTTCACGGCGCTCATCGTGGCCGGCGCGCCGTCGTGGCAGCGCACGCACAGGTTCGGCGGCGCAGGCAGACCGGTGTTGATCGCCGAGTTCGGCCGCGCGTGCTCCTTGTACAGCGCCATCTGATGGCAGCGGTAGCACGGCGTCTCGATGCCGGTGACGGTGTCGGTGTACGTGGCCACGCGCTGGGCCTCCCCGGCGACGTGATGCGCGGTGTCCGTGCCGTCGACGGTCTGCGACGGCCCGGCGTGCACCGAGGTGGACGTGTCGTACTGCCCGGCCACGCCGTGGCAGTCGCGGCCCGAGCCGCAGGTCTTCTTCGCCGGGTCGTAGGTGCCGTTGCCGTCCGACTCGGTGCGGTCGTGGCAGCGCAGGCAGGTGGTGTGCGTGTTGCCCGCGGCCGTCGGCGTGCCTATGAGCGACATGTCCGCCGACGGGTGGCAGCCGCCGCCGGTGGCGGCGCATCCGTCGGAGTCGGAGTCGTGGGTCACGTCGAGCGCCGGCGGGTGCAGCAGCGTGTGGCACGACGAGCACGCGTACTCCGAGTCGCGCGTCGCCCAGCCGCTGGCGATCGTGGACTGCACCTCGCCGCCGGTCGCGTTGTGGCAGTTGAGGCAGACGTCGCCGGGCACGACGGTCATCGTCGAGGTCGTCCGGGCGTGCTCGGTCACGAGGCTCGAGCCGTTCGGGCGGATGTCGTGGCACAGCCCGCACGGCACGCCGGCGTAGAGCGTGGAACTGGCCTGGACGCTGTTGGTCGGCGAGTGGACGTCGCCGCGGTGCGCGTCCCCGGCGAGTCCCGTGTAGCCGGTGTGGCAGGCCTTCGCAGGATCGGTCCCGCCGCAGGAGTCCTCCTTGCGCACGACGTCGGCCCCGGTCGCCTTGTGGCAGTCGGTGCAGGCGCCCTCGTGCGCGGAGCGCAGGTCCGCCGAGAGGTGGCAGCCGTCGCCGCTCCCGCCGCCCGAGCAGGTCCCCGGCACTGGCGTCCCGGCGGCGTCGAGCTCCTCGGCCTTGTGGTCGAAGCCGCCATGGATGCTCTCACTGTGGCACTCGGCGCACGCCGCGCCGGTGTCCTTCTCCGGCCAGCTGCGCTTCACGACGGCCGCGGCGTTCGCGCCGCCGATCGGCGCCCCGCTGCTGTTGTGGCAGCGGTCGCACGGCGTCCCGGAGCCCGACGCCAGCGCGTTGTCCGGCCGCGCGTGCTCGACGCCCAGCACCATGCTGTGACAGGTCGGGCACCCGACCGCCACGAGGCCGACCCCGTCGTAGAGCAGCATCCCGCGCTGCGCCGTGCCCGCCGTGTGGTGGTCCGCGTCGGTGCCGTTCGCAAGGCCGCCGCGCCCGTCGTGGACGTCGCTGACGCCGTCGTAGTCGCCCGAGGCGCCGTGGCAGTCGCGGGTCGAACCGCAGGTCTTCTTCGCCGGGTCGTACGCCAGGTTGCCGCCGCTCGCGCTCCGATCGTGACAGCGCAGGCAGGTCGAGTGGAGGTTCGCGCTCGTCGTGGGCGCGCCGACTTGCGACAGGTCGTCCGTCGGATGACAGCCGGGGCCCGACGATGAGCAGCCCGGGCTGTCAGAGGTGTGCATCGCGTCGAAGTCGCCCTCGTGCGCCGAGGCGAGCCCGTCCACACCGTGACACGACTCGCACGGCGCCGCGCCGGTGCGGTCCGGCCAGTCGTCGGCGATGGCATCCGCGGACGCCGGGTGCGCATGGCAGTTGCGGCAGTCATCGGCCGCGTTCTGCGTCCTCTCCGAGGTGGACAGTGCGTGCTCGTCGACCAGGCTGTGACCGTCGACGGCCATGTAGTGGCAGGCTCCGCACGCGATCCCGTAGTACGAGGCGTCCGCCGCCGCCTGGGCATCGCCCGGCGAGTGCACCGTGGCGTCGTTCGAATGCGTGAGCGCGTCGTTGCGATACGCGCGGTGACAGCCCGGCGCCTCCCCGCACGCGGTCGCGGTCGGCGCGTGCGACTCGACCTCGAAGTCATGGCACCCCGGCTCGCCCGCTGTCGGCGTGCCGCCACAGCTCGCCGGCTTGTCGGGGTGCAGGGCGTGGAGGTCGTTGCCCTCGTGGCAGCCGGTCCCCGTCTCGCCGCACGTCTGCGCGCCGGTGGCCTCGATCGCGCTCGCGACCTTGACCGGGTGCTGCTGGGTCTTGGCGCCGACGCGATGGCAGTCGTCGCACGAGTCGTTCTTCCAGTCCACCTTGACCTCGGACTGGCCGAACGACGTGAGGTCGTTGTGGCACTCGCCGCATCCGATGTCCGTGCCGTAGGTGCTGCCGTCGGCCACCGGCACACCGGTGTGCGACTTCCGCAGGTCGCGCGAGTGGCAGTCGCCACAGGTGGCCTTCGCCTCGCCACCCTCAACGGCGCGCACCTCCGCGTCCATGTCCGTGCCCATGGCGGTGTGCGTCGACTCGCGGTAGTGGCCCTTGGGGTACGGGTCCGTGAGCCGGACGACGTCCGCGACGCCCTTCATCGACCCGTCGTGACACAGCTGGCACTCGTGGTTCTTGTTGGGCGAGTGGCACGGGATGCAGCCGACGCCTTGGTAGTCGTGGCACGTGGTGCACTTGGCGTTCGGATGGTAGGCGTTGAAGTCCTTGTACGACTTCTCGGTGCCGTGGCAGCCGTCGCCGGAGTTCAGGCAGCCCGACTCCTTCTCGGCGTTGTAGTCGCTCTTGTCGGTGAACTTGTGGACGGTCCCGACCGGCGGGTTCCATGCCATGGAGAAGACGAGCACGACGACCGCGCCGCCGATGATCGCGGCCGTGCGCAGCTTGCGCTTCTTCCCCGCCGCGACCTGTGAGGCCGACGGCGAGCCGAACGAGTAGGTGGCGTCGGGCCTGTCGGCCACTGCCGGTCCCCTCACCTCTGACGCGCGTGCGTCTCAATGCTCGCGCGGAGTGCGACGGGGGCGGCGGCGCGCGGGCGTGCCAAAGACTTAACGAAGATGATAGCGCGTGCGCGTCGGATGTGCGCGTGGGCGCCGGCGATCACTCGAACTTGATGTAGTACCGGCAGGAGCGCTTCATGGGGCAGTCCTCGGG
>VAUM01000172.1 GCA_005774595.1 Actinomycetota bacterium | reverse complement strand
GGCCGAGCGGCGCCGGACCTTCTCCCGCGGGGCGACGTCACATACGACGTCGTATGCGACGTCGTATGTGACGTCACCGGTGACGCCGGCCGGCCGAGAGCGACCCGGCGCGGAGGTCTTCGAGCAGCGCGGGCACGTCACGGACCGCGATGCCGTACACCGCAGCGTCATCGAGCGCGTCGTACTCGTGGGCGAGACGATTGCGGAAGCCGGCGACCTGGCGCGGATCGGTCGTCCGTGTGGCGGTCGCCTCCGGCGCGTGCCGGAGCACGCGGCCCACGGCCTCGCCCACGATCTCGAGCTGCCGCTCCAGCGCTCGCCGGGTCCGCAGATCCGCGATGTACGAATCGAGCGTGACACCGTCAACGAGCACTTCAACCTGCTCGCACGCGGCGACGACATCGTCGACCATCGCCTCGGCGTCACGACGCGTCATAGACGAGCACCCGCTCCCGCTCGATCTCGCCGGCGATCGACGGATTGCGCACCGTGCCCGCCTCGACGACATCGACGTGCGCGCCGAGGAGACCCGACAGTTCGCGCTCGAAGTCGAGCACGTGACTCAGCCACGGCCCGCGAGTCGCATCCGGTCTCCACTCGACGACGAAGTCGTAGTCGCTCGAACCGGCGACGAAGTCCCCGCGTACCGCGGAACCGAACAGCCACAGGCGGGCCACGCCGCGTCGGGCGCAGATCGCGGCGATGTCGCCGCGAGCGACGCGGACTGCCTCGAAGGCGGGCGCCGGTGCGCTGCGCGTGGTGGTTCCGTACGCCGCCAACGGCTCACGTGCGACATCGGCCGTCCCCGCGTACGCGCGAAAGGCATCACGCAGCAGCTCGCTGCGGGTCATCCCGCGCTCGCGCGCGACCCGGTCTATGTGATCGGCCATGTCCGGCGGGGTCGAGAAGGCGACCACCTTCGCGGTCCTCGGCATCAAGAACACCTCCGAGGCGGTTTATAACCGTTATGACCCGCGCGGGCAAGCGGTGCGGGCCGGACGGGGCTCGCCGGAGCGCCGCCCCTACCGCCGCTTCGGCTCCATCCCGAGTGCGGAGAGCGCATCGACGAGGCGCTTCACGTTGTTCTCGGCCACGACGATGTCGTACTGCCTGCCGAGCCACTCTCCCCGCGGTGCTGCAACCCGCAGCACCAGCTCGGTGCCGGTCAGGCGCGCGCGTGTGAGCTCGCGTGCCGCGATCGTACGCGTGCCCTTCGCCCACGCGAGCGTGACGCGCGCCTGGGCCGCGTCGACCGTCAGCGCGCACAGCGGCACGGTGTACCAGCCGAGCCAGAAGATCACCGCCGACAACGGCAGGCCGACGAGTACCGCGAGCGCGACGAACCACGGCGCACGGGACAACGCCGCAGCGACCACGAAGAACGCTGCCGTCAGCCCGGCCACGAAGGGCATCGCCGCGCGGGAGAGCAGCGTGATCCTCGACGCCCGGTTCTCGAACCGCACACCGGCTCCCCTCGTGAAGCTCGCGCGCGGATGGTGGCGGGGGTGGGATTCGAACCCACATAGCCTTTCGGCCGAGGGCTTTTAAGGCCCCTTCCTGTGCCAGTTCGGATACCCCGCCACGTCCCGCACGCGCACGCCCGGGCCGGACCGGCAGCGCTACGCACCCGCCGCCGCGTCCAGCGCGATCCCGTAGAGTATGTCGTGCTCGCTGACGACGGTCGAATCCACGCCCGCGAGCGACATCACGGTCTCGATGACGAGCGACCCGCCCACGATCACCGGCGCGCGGTCCGGCTCCAGCCCCGCGATCCTGCGGCGCTCGGCGAGCGGCACCGAGGCGAACTCCGCGAGCAGGGCGGACACTGTGGCGCCGGACAGCACGTAGCCGTGCACCTTCGACGGGTCGTACGGGTCGAGGTGCTGGTCGATCGCCGCCATCGTGGTGGCGGTCCCGGCGAGCGTGACCAGCACCGACGGCCGCTCGCCGCGCAGCAGTTCGAAGTACGGACGGAACTCGGCGACCGCCCACGCGCGGGCGGCGTCCAGCTCCGCGAGCGTCGGCGGGTCCGTCGCGAAGAAGCGCTCCGTCATGCGGCGCGCGCCCACGTCGATGCTGCGCGCGGCGCGGACGGTGACGCCGGCCTCAGGCGATGCGTCGCCGTAGACGAGCTCGGTCGAGCCGCCGCCCGGGTCGGCGACGAGGATGCCCTCGCCATCGCGGTCGTACGTCGCGCCGAGGAACGACAGGTACGCCTCGCGATCGCCGGGGATGACCTGCGGGACTGCACCGAGGGCGGAGAGCCGGTCCGTGAATGCGGCGGCGTTCGAGGCGTCGCGGGCGGCGGAAGTGGCGAGCGCGACCACGTGCTCGACGCCCAGCTCGCGCGCGCGCTCGAGATAGCCGGCGACGGTCGCCGCAACACGGTCCATCGCAGCGTCGCTCAGAGCACCCGTGGCCGAGAGCCCCTCGCCGAGGTGCGTGATGACGGACCGGCGGTCGAGCTCGGTCAGGTGGCCGTCCACGACCTCGGCGACCAGGCAGCGCGTGGTCACGGTGCCGATGTCGATGGCGGCGACCCTCACGGCCGCGCCTCCGCATCCGTGCCCGGCAGGCGCGCACAGCGGCCGTCGGGGCACTCACGCGCGAGGTGCGCAAGCATGGCCGCGCCCGCCGGGTCGTCGAGGCCGGCGAGCGACGCGGCGACGTACGCGTGCAGGCACTTCGTCCCGGTCACGCGCGCCTGGCCGGCCACGCCGGTGTCAGCGCACGGGTCGTCACCGCCGCCCTCGGCGGCACGCAGGCGCCGGTACTCGGCGTCGGCGGCCTCGGCACGCGCGCACAGCTCCGGCTCGCGCTCCAGGCGCGCGGCCCAGTCAGCCGCGGCGCCCGCGGACTCGAGGTCCGAGACGGCCGCTACGAGCCAGGGGCAGGTCAGCCAGAACAGCGTCGGGAACGGCTCGCCGTCAGCGAGGCGCGGCGGCGAGGCGATCACCGTGGGGAATCCGTACGAGCATCGCGCCGCGACGCGCCAGGGGTCGCGCGGCGGCCGGCCGATCTGCGCCGCGACGAGTGCGGCCTCGTCAGGCACGGCGGCGTCAGTCCCTGACGCCGAACAGCGCGTCGAGCACCTGCGTCCACACCGTCTCGGTGGGCGTGGTGACCCGGTCGGGCGCGGCGGTCGGCGGCTCCGCGGTGGCGCTGTCCTCGACGACCACGTACGCGCGCTCGCCCTCCCGCACCATGCCGAGCGTCTCGCGCGCCATGTCCTCGACGCCCTCGGGCGTCTTGAGCGCGGCGACCTGGTCGGACAGGCGGGCGTTGCGGGCCTGCAGGTCGGTGAGCTCGGCGGACAGCTGCGCTCGCTGCTTCTGCTCGCGGTACTGGATGCGCAGCGCCGGGTAGAAGACCCAGGCCGCGGCGGCGAGGGCGATGACGAGCACCCACCCGGTGACGGCCTGCTGCGAGAGCGCGGGCCGGCGCGGCGAGCGTACGCGCGAGGGCGCGGCGCGGCGCGCGCGCGGCGCGGACGCCGTGGCGCGCGCGGAGGACTTCCGGGTGCCGGAAGCGCGCGAGGTGGAGGCGCGGCGCGTGGTCGCGGACCGGGAGGACCCGGTCCCGCGCGCCGTCGATCTCGCCTTGGGCTGCTGCGTCGATCTGCTGCGTGTCATCTGCGGTTTCGTCTACGGTGGCAAAGCGAGCGGGCGACCGCGGCGTGCGGCCGCTCCGACGCGCATGATAGCGCACTTCAGCGGCGTGTGTCACCTCGACGTCAGGTTGAGGTGCAGGCTCTACGGCACCCGGCGCACTTGGAGCGTGTCCGTCGCCCCCGCAACCCCCGGCGCGAGGCCGGCGGTGAGCGCGACGAGGTCGCCGGGCGCCGCGAGCCCGGCGTCGCGCACCAGCGCGACGGCGCCGGCGAAGCGCTCGTCCACGCTGCCGCGCGAGTCGGAGACGAGCGGGGTCACCCCCCAGACGAGCGCGAGCCGGCGCGCGGTCGCCGCGTCACCGGCCACACCCACGATCGGCACGCGCGGGCGGTGACGCGCGACCGCCCGGGCCGTGGCGCCGGACTCGGTGAGCGTGACGATCGCGGCCACCCGCAGGTCGCGCGCG
>VAUM01000171.1 GCA_005774595.1 Actinomycetota bacterium | reverse complement strand
ACTCCGCACGTCGGACAAGGTCCCCACCTCGAACGCCTCGACGCTACGCGTCCTGAGGCACAGCCCCACGACTATTTCCGCGAGCGCGTGACCGGGACTCTGGGCCAACACAGCCCTCGCGCATCGCTCCGCGGTAGCTCGGTCTCCCGCCAGATACGCAACCGCGGCCATAACGCCGAACTCGTCTGTGGTGAGCAGCCCGGAACGACGACAGGCCATCAAGCGCCAGCGAGCGCGAACCACACGACACCGCTCCGCGCATTCCAGAGCAGCACAAACACGAGCGTCTCGGGAAGTGACCCGCCCCCGTGCGGCGCCGTCAATCATGAGCCTCAGGAGCAGCACGCTCGGGTCGACCGCGCCCGGAATCACCCTCTCGATGACTGCATCCAGTGCCCGCACGCGAGCGTCTGCACCATGAACACACGTCGGATGGAGTTCAAGGTCGCCATGGGCCTTTCCCGACCGACCCAGCCTGACAGCGATGCCACCGCCGAGCGAAGTCGGCACCAGCGCAGGCGGAACGACTCGCACCGCCTGAATCGCCGTCCACGGCCTCCGAGTCCCCGCAGACTCGAAACTTGGCTGGAGCGGCCCAGTGCGGCGAACGGCCACCGATGTCTCATCGATCGACCACTCCCATTCGCCCGTAGCCGCCTCGATGATGCCAATCGCCGCGCCGGCAACGCACACGCCAGTGAGACCCATCCACAACGACGCATCGAGGACACCTGCGCGCAGCAACCACTCGAGCACGAACACGGATACCGGTACGACCAAGCAGTAGCCCACCAGCAGCGTCGGATACGGACCGCGATAGGCGAAGCGAAGCGCGCTGCTGCCACTCGGCGACATCATGAACGGCCTCCGGGGGCGCGCAGGGAGCGGATGGGGTTCGAGGCCGTGCCGTCGGTCACCACGCCGACCACCTCCGCTCGCAGTATGCCATCAGGCCGTCTACGGCGAGCCTCGCGTCGTCCGCCACGTCACCGAAGGTCGCCTGAGACGGCCACGAGGCGTCCCGAGCGATGCATTGACGCCCGTGAGCGCTGACAGCTAGTAGTCGTCACTCTCTCTGTTCTGGTCGTCAACCAGCCCATCAGCGCCCTGGAAAGGTCCCTCCGCATCTGCCATGCGCTTCTGCACCTCACTCACGACCACCAGCAGTGAGAAGCAGAGTAGCAGCGCTGCCAGCGGCCACTCGACTCCTGAGTAGCCCGTCGAGGCTAGGATGCGACCTTGGATGCCGAGTCCAGCAGCAACCGCCCCACCGCCGATGGCAGCGTAGGCACAGCAGAACAAAGCCGTCCGAAAGATGTGCGCCTTCGCGCCAACGCGACGGCGTGTCCGAATCGACGGGCCGCGCTTCTGCGCGGTGCTGACGCGCTCGTCCCGCGGATGTCCCGCGAACAGCGCAGCGCCCGCGGCAAACCCCGCTAGCCACACCACGACAATGGGCAACAACGGCGGCAGGGTCATGGGGTGCGACTCGATCTAGCACGGCAAACGAATCGCCAACTGACCTGCGGCCTCGAGAACATCGTGCTAGTCGAGAGGATTGGCATCGGTGTACGGGTTGTCACGACGACCGCCTTCTGCTCTTTGTGTCATTGCCATTTCGCGCGCCGCGGACTTCGCAGCCGCCGCGGACACCACTCTCTAGCAGGGGGAACACGGATTGAAGGCTGGGGACGCTACCGACTCTCGAAGTCGATGAACACTGCGAGAGAATGGGCCTCGTCGGCCATGGTGGTGCCCCCTTGCGGATCGTTCGGCGGCGCCGTCCTGATGCGCGCCGCTCCTCCCGCGATGATGACACAGGCCGGGCTCCGCCGCTCGGCAACCCTCCACGCACGCCACACACGGAACGGGGAATGTTCCCTACGTGGCGCGGGCCCCGCCCGCGCCCCGGCGGAAGGCGGCATCACGACATGACACACCTGCGCGTGGGCGACCTCGCCCCGGACTTCACGCTCCCCTCGCACCTCGACGAACCGGTCACGCTCTCCGCGCTGCGCGGCCGCCCGGTCGCGCTCGCGTTCTTCCCACTCGCCTGGACCCCCGTTTGAACCAACCAGATCCCCTCGTACCAGGCCGAACTGGCCCGGTTCGAGGCGATCGACGCCGAGGTCATCGGCGCCAGCGTGGATCACGTCCCGTGCATGAAGGCGTGGGCCGAGTCGCTCGGCGGCATCGAGTTCCCGCTCATCTCGGACTTCTGGCCGCACGGGCACGTCGCACAGCTCTACGGCGTCTTCCGGGACGCCGACGGCCACTCGGAGCGCGCCATCTTCGTCATCGACGCCGAGGGGCTGATCACCTACATCGACGTCCACGACATCGCCGACCAGCCCGACAACGAGGTCCTCTTCGCCGAGCTGGCCGCCGCGGCCGGCGTCGAGGTCCCGCCGCCGCTCGCCAAGCCGGCCGCCGAGGGTGCCGAGGACGTCCCCGAGGCGGGCTCGCTGCTCATGTACTGCACGCCGTACTGCCCCGACTGCCGCCGCGCTCGCGCGTGGCTCGACGCCGAGGGCATCGAGTACGTCGAGGTCGACGTCACGACGGACCCGGAGGCGCGGCAGCGGGCCGCCGACCTGAACGAAGGCCGGCTCCACACGCCGACGTTCGAGATCGCCGACTCCGGCGAGGTCTGCGTCGACTTCCACCCCGACCGGATCGAGGAGATCCTCGGCCGCCGCTGAGGAGCACGCGGCGCGAACGCAAGACGAGGGCCGGCCGCCATCACAGGCGACCGGCCCTCGGTGCGTGACCGGGGAATCTCCCCGGCTACGGAGCCGGGACCAGCGCGTCCGTCGGAATGCCGCTCGCGCCGCAGCTGGGACACGCGCCCTGCGCCGCGCCCGCACCGGGCCCGCCGCCCCGCGGCGCTCCGCCGCCTTGCCGGTTGCCTCGCTCACCACGGCGACCCATCATGCCCGCGCCGCGCCCGCCCATGCGGCCGCGCTGCGCCATCATGCCGGCGCCGCTGCCGTCGCCGAACGTGTCCTGCCCGCCGGCGAACTGCCCGCGCATCATCCCCGCATGCCGGCCGACGACCGCCCGTCCGACGAACCCGACCGCCGTCGTCCCGATCACGCCCGCGAACAGGCCTGCTACCAGCGACGCGATGACGATCGCGGCGATGCTTCCCTTGCTCATGACTCGTGACACCTCCTGTGCGTCTCTTGGCCCGTCTCGCGAGCCCTTCACGACGCACTATCCCGCCGGAGGGTGAAGTCCGTGTGAACACGCCCCGCGCCTCGGGTGAACCGGCCGAAGCGCGGGCTCAGTCGTCGCGGATACCCGCCCGGACGCCGGGCACCTTGCCCGAGCGCCACTTGAGCGCGCTGGCCGAGACGGCCGCGAACGCGAATCCGGCCCATACGCCCGCCTCGACCCCGGTCAGCCGGCCGACGATCGCCACCCCCACGCCCACGAGCATGCCGATGACGGCGGCGACCCAGAACCACGCGGCACGCCGCGTCGCGACGAGCGGTCCGAGCGCCGCACCGTATCCCCAGCCCGCGATGGCACCGGCGATGGCACCCGCTCCGAGCAGCATCCAGTCCACGTGAGCACCTCCTGCCGCCGATGATGCCGCAACCCGCATGGCGAGCACAATCGCCGCGCCGCGGCGGTCTGCTAGCGTGTGAGACACCGCCCGCGAAGGCCGCTCGAGCGGAAGTGAGGCGATCGGCATCGCCCGCCGCACCGACATAGCCCGCGTCGTTGCGGCCCGCTTCATCTCGCGGGCCGGCGGCGAGGCCGCGTTCTTCGTCGGCCTGTGGGGCAAGGCCGCATGGGACCTGCACGGCACCGCGGCGCAGCTGGCGGTCGTGATGGGCGTCCACGCGCTGGCGATGATGGCGGGCAGCACGGTCGGCGGGATCCTCGTGGACCGGTACGGTCCGCGGCGCGTACTCGTGTTCGGCGAGATCGCCTTCGTGCCGGCCGCCATCGCGGTCGCGTTCGCGCGCACGATCCCCGAGCTTGCCGTACTCGCCGCACTCTCGTCGCTGTTCGCCGCGCCGGTACTCACGGCGACGGCCTCGTTCGCGCCGTACCTGGTCGAAGGGGAGC
>VAUM01000170.1 GCA_005774595.1 Actinomycetota bacterium | reverse complement strand
CGAGCGCTGGAGTGTGCGCACGCTGCGCGCGCAAGTGGACGGCAAGCTGTACGAGCGCACGCTCGCGGCAAGCGGCGGTGGCATCACCGACCTCGAGCGTGAGCTCGCCGCGCTCCGCGAGTCCGGCGCCACTCCCCCGGCCCTCACCTTCCGCGACCCGCACGTGCTCGACTTCCTCGGCCTGCCTTCCGAGCACAGCGAGTCCGACCTCGAGCAGGCGATCCTCGACGACATGCAGCGCTTCCTGCTCGAACTGGGCGCCGGCTTCGCGTTCGTCGGCAGGCAAAAGCGCATCGCCGTCGACGGCGAGGACTACCATCTCGACTTGCTCTTCTACCACCTCGGGATGCGCTGCTACGTGGCGATCGAACTCAAGACCCGCAAGCTCAAGCCCGGCGACAAGGGGCAGATGGAGCTGTACTGCGCCTGGCTCGACCGGTACGAGCGCAGCGAACTCGACGCACCCACGCTCGGCCTCATCCTCTGCGCCGTGAAGGGCGCGGAGCAGGTCAGTCTGCTCGGGATGGACGACGGCGGGATCCGCGCGGCGCGCTACCTCACCGAGCCGCTGCGCGAGCGGATGCGGGCGCGGCTGGCCGAGACCGCGCGCGGGTTGACGGAGAGCGGGTGACGGGTGACTGTGACCACCCCACCGCACCGCCGGCGCCACTCGCTACAGCGCTGCGCACGCCATCCCGTGCGCCTCCGCTACGGCGGCGTTGACGACCCGCCCCTCGGCCACGTTCACGCCCTTCGCCAGCGCCGCGTCCTCCGCGCACGCCGCGCGCCAGCCCTTGCAGGCGAGCGCGAGCGCGTACGCGAACGTCGCATTCGTGAGCGCGTACGTCGACGTGTTGGGCACCGCGCCGGGCATGTTCGCCACGCCGTAGTGCAGCACGCCGTCGACGACGTACGTCGGGTCGCTGTGCGTGGTCGGATGCGTCGTCTCGATGCAGCCGCCCTGGTCGACGGCCACGTCCACGATCACCGACCCGCGCTTCATGCCCGCCACCATCTCGCGCGTGACCAGCCGCGGCGCCCGCGCGCCCGTCACCAGCACCGCGCCGATGAGCAGGTCCGCATCGCGCACCGCGGCCTCGATGTTGTGCGTGTTCGAGAACACGGTGTGCACGCGATTGCCCCACAGGTCGTCGAGGTGCGCGAGCCTGTTCAGGTCCACGTCGAGCACGGTCACGTCGGCGTCCATCCCCATCGCGATGTAAGCTGCGTTCTTGCCCACCGTCCCGCCGCCGATCACGACGACCTTCGCCGGCAGCACGCCCGGCACGCCGCCCATGAGCATGCCGCGCCCGCCCATCGGCTTGAGCAGGTACTCGGCGCCCACCTGCGCCGCCATGCGCCCCGCCACCTCGGACATCGGTGCGAGCAGCGGCAGCGAACCGTCGGCCCGCTCTACCGTCTCGTACGCGATGCAGACCGCCCCGCTCGCCACGAGCGCCTCGGTCAGCGTGCGGTCGGGCGCGAGATGCAGGTAGGTGAACAGCACCTGGCCTTCGCGCAGCATCGCGACCTCGGGCGGCTGCGGCTCCTTGACCTTGAGCACGAGGTCGGCGGCCCAGACCTCCTCGGCTGTCTGCGCGATGCGCGCGCCGGCGCCCGCGTACTCGCCGTCGGTGATCGACGAGCCCTCGCCCGCACCGGCCTCCACGACCACCTCGTGCCCGTGCGCGACGAACTCGCGCACGCCGCCGGGCGTCGCGCCCACGCGGAACTCGTTGTCCTTGATCTCCTTCGGCACGCCGATGATCATGGGCGGCTCCTCGCAGCGCGACTGCCTCTCACACGGTAGGTACCCGACCCGCCGCCCAAGCCCCTTGACTGCTCCCTCCATGTTGAACCCTAGGCGCTAGCCTCCAATATGGCTCGGCGCTGTTGACGGATCCGCAGCGCCGCGCCGAGCGCCCGCACGCCATGAGTAAGGATCCGGTAGGACCCCGCTCACACCCACGTGCCACGCTGGCCTCGACGGCAGCGAAGGGCATGCGCTATGCTTGACCAACATGGCTGGTCATATGACAAATTCCGTTGGTCTTTCAGCAATCTCCGAGCTGTTCGCCTCGGAGACGCTGGTCGCCGTGCTCGGCCGGTTCGCCGCGCAGCCGGAACGCTCGTTCTACCAGCGCGAACTCTCACGACTCACGGGCTCGAGCCTGTACTTGGTGCAGCGCGAACTGGCACGGCTGACCCGGATGGGGCTCATCGTGCGAACCCCGCGGGGCAAGCACGTGGAGTACGTCGTCGACGCCACGCACCCTGCGTGGCCTCCACTGCGCGACCTCATGCTTCGAACGGTCGCTCTCGCCGCCACACTGCGCGAGGCTATGTCTCCGCTCGCAGAGCGGATCGCACTCGCGTGGGTGTTCGGCTCGGTTGCGCGTGGCACGGACACCTCGGACAGCGACATCGACCTCATGGTGATCGGCGACCTCTCCTTGCGCACGCTCGCCTCGCTCGAACTGCCCGGCCCCGAGACACTGGGGCGACACCTCAACATCGTCACCTACACGCCGGCTGGGCTCCGCGACCGCGCGACGGACGACCACTTTGTGACGCAAGTCCTCGCCTCTCCGCGCATCTGGATCATCGGGTCCGACGATGAACTTGCCGCAATGGTCGCAGGAAGGCCGGCTCAGGCCACACCGCCCGACGAGTAGCGAGCGTGCTGCGCTGCTCGAAGCGGTCGGACGCGACCTGGACGACGCCGCCAACCTCGGCATCTCCGCCGACCGGCGGTTCGCGACCGCCTACTCGGCAGCCCTCATGCTCGCGTCGCTCGCGCTGCACGCGGCCGGGTACCGAGCGGCCGGCCCCGGGCACCATGAGACGACCATGCGGTCATTGCCGCTGGTGATGGGCCCCGAGCAGCTGGAACGCTCGCGGTACCTCGACGCATGCCGCATCAAGCGCAACCACGTCGACTACGACGGGATGGGCTACGCGACGCACGCCGAGGCCGACGAGCTGATCGATGAGGTGGTCCTCCTGCTGGACGACGTCCTCGCCTGGCTTGCGGCAGAGCACCCCGAACTCGGGGTGTGAGGACCGCGACACGCGGCGCGCTGCCGTCGGCTAGAGCAGCTCCCCCGCGCACTTCCCCGCAGCCGCGGCCGCCGCGAAGAACGCCGGGTCGTCGTCCACGCCGCGGCCCATCGTGCGCACCTCGACGCCACGCAGGTCGAGCTCCCCCAGATCCACGCGCACGTCCACACGCTCGTGCCGCCCCCACACGCCCGCGTCCGCGAGTGCCGCGTCGACCGCGCGCACCTGCTCCGAGTCCGCCAGCGCCGGCACCGCGACCACCGCGCGCCCCAGCGCGACCGTCCCGAGCGCCGAGATCGTGTGGTGGCTCACGCCCTGGTGCCGCTCGCGCGCGTCGACGAACGACAGCCGCAGCGCGGCCACCGGACGCCCGCCGAGCGCCGCCGCCGCGTTCACGGCCTCGCCCTGCGCCACGCCGCCGTGCCCGAACGGCGTCGCGGTGCCGGTGACCCCCGGCCCGATCGCCACCACAGCCACGTCCGCCTGCGCGACCGCGCGCGCCGCGAGCAGCCCCGAGTGCAGGTTCACCGCCTCGAGCCCGCCGCCGAACGCCTGGCCGCAGGTCACGGTCTCGTCGACCAGCCCCGCGCCCACGCACGCGCGCATGAGGTCGGACAGCGCGAGCGGCAGCGACGCCTCGTTGGTCATCACGTACGCGATCCGCGCGTCGGGCCTGACCGCGCGTACGCCCGCGCACACGTGCGGCACCTGCGAATGCAGGCCGCAGCAGACCACCGGCATGCCCCCGAGCGACGTCGCGGCAGCCATCGCGGCACCCGCCGCGCCCTCGTCCTCCTCGACGCACACCACGTCGACCTGCAACGGCGTGTAGCGCAGCTTCATCACGTGCCCGCCGCTCGGCGCGATCAGCGCGCCCACCTCCGGAGCGCGCGCCACGACGAAGTGCACGCCGCCTGTGCCGAGCCCGAGCGCGACGGCAGCGGTGTTGAGCAGCACGCGGTCGCCCGCGACGCACGCGCCCGTGAGCGCGGGGTAGCACAACGCCCGCGCGGTCGTGGGA
>VAUM01000169.1 GCA_005774595.1 Actinomycetota bacterium | reverse complement strand
CGACGTGGCGGGCTCGCTCGGGGAGTGACCCGACCCGCCGGGCGAAGTCAGCACCGAGGCCCCGTCCGCAGCGCAGCAGGCGGGGCCTCGCGCTGTCAGACCCCGGGTCCCGCCCGGTTCACGGCCCTGCGACGATGCGCGCGGGCACTCCGACCGCGGTCGCGCCGGCGGGCACGTCCTGCAGCACCACCGCGTTCGCACCGATCTTCGCGCCGTCACCCACCGTCACGGCCCCGATGATCACCGCGCCAGTGCCCACGTAGACGGCGTCGCCGAGCGTGGGCGCCCCGGTCTTCAGGTCGTCCCCGATGGTGACCCCGTGGGTCAGCACGACGTCGTCGCCGATCCTCGCGCCCGCGTGGACGACCACGCCGTGCCCGCCGTGCCCGAGGCGCAGGTTCCTGCCGATCTCGGCTTGCATCCTCACCTCGGCGTGGAGCGTCACCATCACGAGGAACTGCAGCACGAGCGCCACCGCGTAGAGGACCTGCCTGATCAGCGGCACGCGGACCCGCGTCCACACCCAGTGGCCGTACCGGTAGACCCCGACGATGACCGCCTGCCTCATGGGCGTCCGCCACCGTCCGGCGCAGTCCGCACGCACTCGTAGCCGTAGGGCGATCCCTCGACCGCAGCGACCGTGAACCCCGCCCGCTCGAGCACCGCGGTGATCGGAGCCACGTCATCGTCCTCGTGGATCTCGAGCATGATCGCCGCGACCGAGTCGAGCCAGCCGAGGTCCTGGCACGCGAACACGGCTGCCTCGGCACCCTCGATGTCCATCTTCACGAGGCAGCGCGGCGCGCCGTGCGCCGCGCGCAGGGCGTCTCCAGGCGTGATGCTCGCGACCCGGACCGCACGCTGCGAGCCTGTCGCCGTGCCCGCGGCGTACGCGTTCTCGGCGGACCCCGCGTCGTACTCGACGCCGCCGCAGTCGGTCCATACGGCGGCGTGCACGGCCTCCGCACGCCCCCCGAGCGCCTCCAGGTTGCGGGCGAGCACGTCGAAGTTCGCGCCGTCCATCTCGATCGCGACACCGCGCGCCGAGGGATAGACGCCGAGCAGGTCGATCATCGTGTACCCCACGTTCGCGCCCATGTCGGCGACGAGCGCCACGCCCGGGATCACGCGACTCGGCCGGTGGTACCGGCGGACGAAGCACTCGTAGAAGGTCACCAGGTCGGTCGTGCCGAGACGCACCGCGACGCCGCGGCCGCCGATGCTCCGCGGGTGCAGCCGGACCTCTCCCGACCCGCCGAACGCGCGCGACCACGCCAGCCGGAGCAGTGGCCACGCGTCGCGCGGCCACGACAACTCGCCGAGGAACTGGCCGAGTCGCCGGACCCGCCTTCTCGCCGTCACCGCCGCTCCCATGCCCTACCTTCCCGCCGCCGGCGCCTCGACACGCCGCGCGATCCAGTCGCATCCCGTTCCGGCCGCGTCCCGCCTGACTGCGAGGCAGTCCTGCGCTTCCGGCGGCGGCGGCCCATCGCCGCTGAACGGCATGAACCGGACGTCGGTCCACGTGCGGACTATCGTGTGCACATCGTAGCCCGCCGCGGACAGCAGCCGCGAGCAGTCCCCCGCGTCCTCGCCGATCTCGTACACCACGACGTCCGGGCCTGTCTCCGCAAGCCACGAGCCGAGACCGGAGAACACCTCCATCTCGAAGCCCTCGACATCGATCTTCATCAGACGAGGCCGCGCGACACCCAGCGCGGCCATCTCCCCCGCGCCGTCGACGACTGTGACCCGCAGGCCGCCCTCGTCGCCGCGCACCAGCGACGCCTTCCCGCTGTGTCCCGCCTCGGTATGCAGCGTCCCCGCGCCGGCCGTGCGCCCGAGCGCCACCTCGCGCACGATCAGCGATGCGAGGCCGGAACGCTCGCCTGCGACCCTCAGCGCGTCCGCGAGCGCCGGTTGCGGCTCGTACGCCACGACGCGCCCGCCGTCGCCGACGAGCGCCGCCGCATGCAGGGACAGCACGCCGAGGTTCGCCCCGACGTCGAGCGCCGTGTCGCCGGGTTCCAGCACGGCGGCGAACAGCCGCATGAGCGCCGGATCGCCTTGGCCGAACGCGAAGGCGATGCGGCCGTCCCAGTCGCGCGGATCCACGTCGACGCGCCCGCCGGAGCGCAGGCGCGCCTCGACCGACCCCGGGAGATCAGCGAACGACCACTTCACGAGCCCGGACGAGCCGATCCTCGAAACGCCCCGCACGAGCGGGTACCGGTGAAGCGACGGCAGCAGCATGCCGCGCACGAACGCCCTCACGAAAGCGCCCCCTTCCCGTCGGAAGCCCTCGTCGCGCCGATCGCGCGCGCGTACGCCGCCTCGAGCCCGGCGAGGCTCGCTTCCCGAGAGTACCGCTCGGCATGCATCGCCCGCGCTGCGGCGGACGCGTCTCTCCACGAAGCCGGATCGGCGTCACACAGCGCCCCGGCGGCCTGCGCCAGCGCCTCGGGATCGCCGACGCTCACGAGAGTCAGTGCGGCGCCGGCCTCCATCCCCGCCATCGCGCCCACGTCGTAGCCGATCGCCGGCGTGCCGGACGCGAACGCCTCGAGCACGGCGACCGGGAGCCCCTCAAGCGCGAGCGAGGGGGCGACCAGGCACCTCGCCGAGCCGATCAGCGCGACCGACTCCTGCGCGGACACGCGCCCGGTGAACTGCACCCGCGGGCCCGCGGCACGCTCGGCGGCCGCACGCTGCGGTCCATCGCCCACCACCGTGAGCAGGGGACCGTCGTCCGGCCACGCGGCCACGAGGCCGAGGATGCCCTTCTCCTCGGACAGGCGCCCGGCGAACACCGCGCCCGAGCGGTCCTCGCACGGCTCGCCCGCCGACGCCTCCATGCCGGTCGGATGCACCGCCAGGCGGCTCGCCGGCACGCCGAACCCGACCAGCCGGTCGCGCATGAACGGGGTGAGGCACAGCGCCACGTGCGGCACCGTGCCGCCCGTCAGCGCGTCCATCTCCTGCCGCGTGGCCTTCGCCATGACCCACGACTGCACGCGCGAACCGCGGTAGCAGGCGCGAAGGACGCCCCGCGCAGACCGCCTCGGCATGCAGGCGAAGCACGCCCTCCCTCGGTAGAAGTGCGTGCCCGCGAGGCACGACAGGCGGTAGTTGTGCAGCGTTCGCACGACGCCGACGCCTCGGTCGGCGGCCTCTTCCATCGCGCCCACACCGAGCAGCGGGTAGAGATTGTGGAAGTGCGCCACCTCGGGCCGGAACGCGGCGATCGCCTCGGCGATCGCCTGGCGCCCGTACTCGTGGCGCGCGGCGTCCGACGCGATCGCGACCCGCTCCCCGACCGGCAGGCCGTCGAACGTGGCCGATGGGACGAGCAGCGTGCGGACCGTGTGTCCGCCCGAGCGAAGCATACGCGCCTCGTCCTCGACGACGCGTTCCTCCCCGCCGGGCACGCGGTAGGCGACGTGTGCGACGAGGATCCTCATCCCGTGCTCCCCAGGCTCCCGCCGACGTGCGAGACGAGTTCGGTCCACCACGCCACGTCTGCGGCGGTGAAGCCGTCCTCGATCATGCGGCGCGCCACGTGCGCCGCAGCGAGCGCGGCGACGGCGCGGGTCTCGGTCCGGTCGAGCCCGAGCGTGTGGCCGATGCGCGACCCGCACACCCGGTCGACGGCATCCGCGGGCCGCACCCGGCCGCCCACGCGGTCGACCATCAGGTGGTAGTGGACCGCGTCGACGCCAGGGAAGCCGGACGGAACGCCGAACTCCCAGTCGATCGCGCGGTGTCGGTCCGAGGCGAGCACGTTCCACGGCGCGAGGTCCCCGTGCACGAACACGACCTCGCGGTCGCGGTGGCCCAGGGCCGCACGGACCGGGCCGGCGGCGGCGCCCAGAACGGCAGCGAGCGACTCCACGTACGGGTGCCGCCGGCCGGGCGCGGAGCCCGCCCGCGTCATCGCGGCGAGCATGACGTACGTGGCGTCCTCCGGTTCGGGGTGAAGCGGCCTTGCCGCCCCGGGGACGTGCGAGGTGACCACCACCGGCCCCTCGGCGGTCTCGACTAGCCGTGCGGACGGGGCGATCTCGCGCGGGGCGTGCCCGAGCAC
>VAUM01000168.1 GCA_005774595.1 Actinomycetota bacterium | reverse complement strand
GTCGTCACCTCGATGCCGGGCACGAAGACGCGCCGGGTCGCCTCGCAGAACTCCGCGAGCGCCGGGGCATCAGCCGTGCAGCCGTGGTTCGTGAGCGTCACGATGCGCGCCTCGAGCTGCGCCAGCCGACGCAGGTACAGCGGCAGCGTCATCACCGAGCAGGCCGAGCCGGCGGCGGTGTGCGCGTGCAGGTCGATCGCGTGTCGGGGCATCAGGTCCATGACCGCACCATAGCCGCGGCCTCTGACATCCGAGAGCGCAGCGGTGGGAAGCGCCGCTCGTCAGCCCGGGCGCAACGCCCGCCGGACCACCCTTGCGCGCGGCCCCGCGCGCTCGCAGAATCGGGACCACGCGGAGATGCGAGCGAGGGAGTGGGGACATGCCGAACGGCGGGGACGCGGCGTACGAGCGGGCCATGCAGCTGTTCATCAGGCTCGTGGGGGCGAGCCGTCCCATCGCGACGCGACACCTGCTCGCCCAGGTCCCCGGGTACCTCGGCGAGGAACTTGCCGACGAGATCGACGCCTGCGAAGGCCCCCTGCCGCACGACCTGCGCCGTGCCCGCCAAGCCGCCGACCGGATGCTGCGCCGCGACCTCGACCTGCTCAAGCGGCTCAACCTGCACGTCGTGTCCGAGCCGAGCGGCGAGTGGGACGACGACGGCAACGAGGTCCCCGGCTACCGCATCGCTCCCGACACCTGGGCAACCCGCGGCCTCGAGGTCACGCCCGAGCAGAAGGACCTGCTCGCCGTCGCAGCGTCGATGGCGCGTTCCGAGCTCGAATCGCCCGGAAGCGAGGATGCGCTGTTCGCCGTGCAGAAGGTCCTGCGCGGCCGCAAGCCGGCCGAGCCGGCCTCGGTGAGCGTCTCGCTCGGCTCCGAGGGCAGCGACCCGCGCTCGCGCGAGACCACCCGCAAGCTGCACCTGTTCGCTCGCCTCGTGAACGCCCACCGCACGGCGCGCTTCGTCTACCGGAAGCTCGACCGCACGTCGGCGGAGCGCACCGTGGACGTCTACGCCCTCGCGGAGCGCCTCGGCACCTGGTACGCCGTCGGCCGCGACCACAAGGACGACGAGGTCAAGTGCTTCCGCATCTCCCGCGTCGAGGGTGACCCGGCGGAGGTGAAGGTCTCGGCGTTCGAGGTGCCGGGCGACTTCGACGCCGCGAAGCACGTGCACCCCTCCTGGGACATCGGCGAGGACCGGACCGAGGTGACGCTGGCGTTCGACCCGGCCATCGAGCACATCGCCTGCGCGAACCTGCCGGGACTGGCCGTCGCCGTCGACGCCGGGGGCGACCGCTGCGTCACCGTGCCCGTCGCCAACCTCAACGGCTTCGTCCGATGGGTGATGACGATGGACGAGCACGCGTGGATCACCGCGCCGCCCGAGGCGCGCTCCGCCGCGCGCGAGATGCTCACCGGGGTGGCGGCGGCCCATGCCTGACACCTTCGACCGCATGCGCCGGCTGTGCACGCTGCTGACACGCATCCGCCGCCTGCACGACTTCGACAAGTGGGCCCCTCTGACGAGCTTCGCCGAGGCGGCGGGCGTCACGCCGCAGGTGATGCGCGAGGACCTCGACGCGCTCGCGTCGATCGAGTTCGACGAGTCGTACATCCCGAACTACTTCACCTTCGAGATCGACGCCGCCGACCATGTCCGCGTGACCGCGCTGCCGATCGCCGCCACCGACGCGATGAAGGCGCCGGCCCAGCTCACACCGCCGGAGGCCGCCTCGCTGCTGTCGTTCCTCGCGGGCCTTCAGCCGCTCGCCGGCGGGTGCGACGAGGCGCTCTCGGGCTTGGTCGAGGCGATCGCGCAGGCCGCGGGCGTCCCGCAGACCGCACGATCGTGGGACGCGCTCGGCCCCGTCCCCGACGAGGCCATCCTCGCCGAGGTACGCGCGTGCATGGACCAGGACCTGCTGTGCCGCATCGGCTACATCCGCGGCGACGCGACGCGCTACGAGGCGGTCATCGAGCCGTACCACCTGCGCCTCGAGCGCGGGATGTGGTACCTGTTCGCCCGCCCGCACGAGGGCGACACCGCCGGCGAGCAGCGCACGTACCGCGTCGACAAGATGTGGAAGGCCGAGTCAACCGACGAGCCGTTCGAGCCCTACCCCCTCGACCTGGCGCGCTACGCCGACGGCGTCTTCCCGCCCGACACGCCGCAGCGCACCGCGCGCGTCGCGTTCAGGGACCAGGCCGCCGCGTACGCGCAGGAGCGCTGGGGTGAGGGCGACGACCTGGGGGACGGCCGCATCGCCATCACGGTGGAGTTCGCGAGCGTGGACTGGCTGCTGCGGACGCTCGCGCTGTACGGTGCGGAATTCGAGGTGCTCGAGCCGGCGGGCCTGCGAGAGGTCGTGCGGACGCGCGCCGAGGCGGCGCTGGCGCGGTACCGAGAGAGCGCGTGACGGGAGGAGCGACGCCGTGCCGGACAAGACGATCCTCGTCGCCGAGGACAACCAGCTCATCCGCATGATGGTGCAGACGGCGCTCAGGCCCCTGCAGTGCCGCGTGATCGAGGCCGTGGACGGCGGCGAAGCGCTCGAGCTCATCAAGTCAGAGGAGCCGGACCTCGTCCTGCTCGACATCACGATGCCCGAGCTCGACGGGTTCGGGGTGCTCGAGGAGCTGTGCATCATCGAGACCGGCGGCCCGTGCCCGATCGTGATGCTCACGAGCGCCGCGGGCGAACGCGACATGGACCGGGCGAAGGCCCTCGGCGCGCGCGACCACATCGTCAAGCCGTTCGAGCCCGCCGAACTGCGCAACACCGTCGCCCGACTGCTGGGAGTGCATCCGTAGGGGCCGAGGGGGGCTTGCTCGCTGCGCGCGTGGCATGATCGGACCTGAGGAGACACCCCAACGCGCAACCTCGTCACCCGCGTGCTGTCGCACGAGAGTGCCGTCACCGCCTGCTGGTCCGCGCTGTAGCGCCCCCTACCGCACCTCGATCTCCCCGTCCTCGCCGAGGTCCACCGTCACCGTGTCACCCTCGTGCACGCTGCCCTCGACGAGCGCGCGCGCCACGCGGTCGACCACCTCGCGCTGGATGACGCGCTTCAGGGGCCGCGCGCCGAACAGCGGGTCGAACCCGCTCATCGCGAGCCGCTCCATCGCCACCGGTGTGATCTCGAGCGTCACGCGGCGCTCGGCGAGCCGCTCGCGCACCTTCGCCAACTGCAACTCGGCGATGCGCTCGATCTCGTCGAGCGACAGCGCGTGGAACGTGACCACGTCGTCGACGCGGTTGAGGAACTCCGGCCGGAACGTCGCACGCAGCGCCTCGGCGAGCATCTGGTCCAGCTCGGACTCGTCACCGTGCTTCTGGAACTCCTGGATGAACTGCGAGCCCACGTTGCTCGTCATCACGATGATCGAGTTGCGGAACGACACCGTGCGGCCTTGACCGTCGGTCAGCCGCCCGTCGTCGAGCACCTGCAGCAGGATGCTGAAGACCTCGGGGTGCGCCTTCTCGATCTCGTCGAGCAGCACCACCGAGTACGGCCGGCGCCGCACGGCCTCGGTGAGCTGGCCGCCCTCCTCGTAGCCCACGTAGCCCGGAGGCGCGCCGATGAGCCGCTGCACCGAGAACTTCTCCATGTACTCGGACATGTCGATGCGCACCATGTTGCGCTCGTCGTCGAAGAGGTACTCGGCGAGCGTGCGCGCGAGCTCGGTCTTCCCCACGCCGGTGGGGCCGAGGAAGATGAACGACCCGAGGGGCCGGTCGGGGTCCGACAGCCCCGCGCGCGAGCGCCGGATCGCGCTGGCCACCGCTGTGACCGCCTCGTCCTGGCCCACCACGCGCTTGTGCAGCTCGTCCTCGAGCCTCGCGAGTTTGGCGAGCTCACCCTCCAACACGCGCGAGACGGGGATGCCGGTCCACGCCGCCACGACCTCGGCAATCTCCCGTATGCGGTAGTTGTGGTTCGTGTCCCCGACATTAAAGACCTAGTTGTGCACCGCCGCCCGGGGCGCTTCCAGCACCGCGATGATCGCCCGGCAGATGTCCAAGGCGTGCACCAGCGGCCGCCAGGGGGTGCCGTCGCTGGTCATCCGGATCTCCCGGGTCGTCCAGGCCAGTCCGGCGAGGTTATTC
>VAUM01000167.1:1969-4115 GCA_005774595.1 Actinomycetota bacterium | reverse complement strand
AGCGATGGCTGCCGCGCGGGCGGCCGCTTCGCGCTCCTGCTCGACCGCCGCGATGCGTATTCCGATACCGGCGCCCGCGATGACCACGACACCGACGGCCAGCAGGCTCACCGCGGCGATGAGCAGCGCCTTGTTCTGGCGCGCCCGTCCTGCCGCGCGCCGCTCCTCGGAGCGTTCGCGCCGCGATGCGTCGTAGTCCCTCGGGTCCACTTCGTCGTCCTCCACTAGCCGGTCTGGCCCGTGAGCGTGAAGCCGTCCACCGTCATGGCCGGCACGCGGAACGTGCCGAAGTCGGCGCGCACCGCGGTCAGCGTACGCCCGACGGCACGCACGTTCGTCAGCGCGTCGACCGCGCTCTGCGTGAAGCGCTGGTTCTTGAGCGGCCGCGCGAGCCGTCCGTCCTCGATGAGGAAGGTGCCGTCGCGTGTCATCCCGGTGAGCACCGCGCGGACCGGCTCCTCCACGTTGACGTAGTGGAAGCGCGTCACGTACACGCCGCGCTCCACCGAGGCGATCATCTCGTCGATGCTGCTGTCGCCGCTGTCCATCACCAGGTCGAGCGCCTGGGGGCCCCAGCGGTTCGGCGCGGGCAGGGCGTGGCCCGTGTTCGGCCGCCCGGTCCGGGCCGCCCAGTACGAGTCGGTCACGGGGCCGGCAGCCACGCCCGCGTCGACGATGACGGTGCGCCGCTTCGGCACGCCCTCGTAGTCGAACGCGAGCCCGAGCGCGCCGGCGCCGGCCGCGTCGTCGGCGATCGTGACGCGCTCCGAGAGCAGCCGCTCGCCGATCCGGCCCGACATGAACGACGAGCCCTCCTCGACGTCCTTGGCCGAGAAGCCCACGTAGGCGAGGTACTCGAGCAACGACGCGACGGCGTCGGGCGCGAGCACGACCGCGTACGCGCCCGGCTCGAGGTCGCCGGGGTCCGCCGAGCGCGATGCGAGGTCGGCCGCCCGCGCGCCGAGTGCCTCGGCGGACAGGTCGCTCGCCTCGCCGGAGACGAACGAGGCCCATCCGCTGCCGCCGTCATCGCCCATCGCGAGCACGTTGGCGGACAGGTCTCCGGCCGCCATCGCGGCCGCCGTGCCGGCCGAGTTCGCCACGGCGATGGCGCCGCGGCTCACCTCGACCTTACCCGCGGCCGTCAGGCCGCGCTCCGCGGCCTGGGCGATCAGTCCGGCGGCCGCACGGGCGCGGGAGTCCGCGCCGAACCCGGCGACGCTGTCGGCCGAGCGGTCGGCGAACGCGTTCTCGCCCGCGGCCGGCAGGCCGGGGAAGCCGGGGTCCTCGGGCGCCACGCGCGCGGCGGCGGCCGCTGCGTCGCAGCATGCGGCGAGCGAGGCGTCGTCGAGCCGGTTCGTGGACGCGACGCCGACTCGCTTGCCGAGCACCGCCCGCACCGAGACTTCCGCGTCGGACTGCGCGACGTTCTGGTGGATGCGGTTGCCGGCGAAGCGCGTGAGCGCGCCCTCGCTCACGGCGACGAGCGCCTCGGCCTCGTCCGCACGCGTGAGCGCGACCGCCCGCTTCGCGAGATCGAGTGCCTCGGCCGGAGTGCGCGGCCTCATCGGCCCACCCCCACCCGCACGCCGCGGAACCGCGCGGGCGCGGCGCCGTGCGCGACGTGGGCGACCTGCATCGGCTCGCCCTTGCCGCAGTTGGCCACGCCCCACACGCTCCAGTGATCGCGCGAACAGACGGCGTCGCACGAGCCCCAGAAGCGCGGCGTGATGCCGGTGTAGTTCGCGTTGCGGTACAGCCTGCCGAGTCTGCCGCCGCGGATCTCACGCGCCAGTTCGACGCCGAACTGGAAGTTCAAGCGCTTGTCGTCGATGGACCACGAGTTGTTGGTCTCGAGCCACAGCCCTTCGTCGGTGTCGGCGATCAGGTCGTCGAGCGCCCAGGCGCCCGGCTCGAGCGAGACGGTCGTCATGCGCACGAGGGGCGTGCGCCCCCAGCCGTCGGCACGCATGCAGCCGTTGCTCTCCCGGCCGATCGCGAGCGCGGACTCGCGCGAGGACAGCAGGCCGGTCAGCACGCCCCGGTCCACGATCAGGTCGCGGCGGGCGGGCACGCCTTCGTCGTCGAAGCCGAAGGAGCCGATCGAGCCGGGCACGGTGGCGTCGACGGTGATGGTGACGTGCTC
>VAUM01000167.1:0-1959 GCA_005774595.1 Actinomycetota bacterium | reverse complement strand
CTCCGAGCCGTAGCGCAGCGGCCCGAGGTCCTCGAGCCGCACCCACGAGGTGCCGGCGAACGCGGCTTCGTCGCCGAGGACCCGGTCGAGCTCGGTCGGGTGCCCGATCGACTCGTGGACCTGCAGCGCGAGCTGGCTCGCGTCGATGATCACGGTCGTCTCGCCTGCGGGGCACGGCTCCGCGGCGAGCAGCTCCGCGGCCTCCTCGGCGATGCGCGGTGCGTTCCCGGCGAGGTCGAGCGCTACGACCGCCTCCCATCCGCCCTGGACCGCCTGGCCTCCGTGAGAGTTCGGGTACGAGCGAGGGACGACCTCGTCACCGACCGCGTACGCGGTCAGCCCGGCGCCCACCTCGGTCCACGATTGCTCGATGAGCGAGCCCTCGGTGGACGCGAACACCTTCGCATGCCGTTCGATGCGCATGCCTGCCGAGGTGACCTTCACCGCGGGGTCGCCTGAGCGCATCGCCTCGTCGGCCGCGGCGAGCAGCGCGATGCGGTCCTCGAGCGGCATGGCGAACGGGTCGGTCCCGCACGGGCCGTGCCACTCGGCAGTCACGGGCGCGACCGGAGCGAGCTCGACACGCCTGCCCGAGACGGTCGCGGACGCGCGGGCGATCGCGACCGCATCGCGCGCCGCGCGCGCCGCGCCGTCGCGCGTCGGTTCCGAGGTCGCGGCGAACCCCCATGCGCCGTCGGCGATGACGCGCACGCCGATGCCTGCCGATGCCGAGGAGCCGACCGCCTCGACGCGGCCTGTGCGCAGGGAGAGCTGCTCGGTCAGCGAGTCGGTGAAGCGGGCGTCGGCGTACTCGGCCCCCGCCGACCGCGCCGCGTCGAGCGCCGCCGCCAGAATCTCCTTCACGGCGCCCCCCGTCGAAGTCACCGGTCGAGCTGGATGCCGACGTTGTGGTTCACGTTCGGCGAGATCTGATCCATCCCGGCGAAGGGTGCGGTGCGCGTCTGCCATGCGAAACGGCGGGCGCCGGCGAAGTCCTTGCGGGCCGCCAGCAAGCTGACCTTCACGAAGTCGCCCGTGCGCGGCGCATGGATGAAGTAGCCGCCGCCGATGTAGATGCCGACGTGGTGCACCGGCGAGCCGAAGAACACGACGTCGTTGGGCTGCAGGTCCGCGACGTCGACCTTCTCGCCCATCAGGAACTGAGCGCCCGAGTAGTGCGGCAACTGCACGCCATGCTGCGCGAAGACGTAGAGAACGAGTCCGGAGCAGTCGAACCCGGCCGGCGTCGCGCCGCCCCACAGGTATGGGACACCGTGATAGGCGAGCGCGGTCTCGACGGGCGTGCCCGGCACGACAGCGACTCCGCGCTCGCTCGCGCCCGCGAGGATCTCGGCGAGCAGCTCGGCCTCCTCGGCGCGGCGCGCCTGGTCCTGCTGGAGCAGCAGCGCGAGGATGTCGGAGTCGACGCGGCGCAACATCTCCTCGCGATCGGAGATGCGCAGCTCGATCTCGCGCTTGCGGGCGTTGAGCTCGAACTCCAGCGAGGTCGCCTCCTGCTCGGCGGCGGCCAGCTCGGCGGCGGTCCTCGCGATCTGGTCGCGCTGCACCTCGAGCTGCTTGGCGAGGTCGGCGGAGTGCACGCCCATCGTGTTCATGAACTTCACGCGGGCGATGAGGTCGGCGAACGACTTGGAGTCGAGCAGGAGCTCGACCATCGCCAGGTCGCCTTCGCGGTAGATCGAGGTGGCGCGCTTGTCGAGCAGCTCCTGCTGGATCGCGTACGCGGTCTGGGCGCTCTCGAGGTCGGCCTTGGTCGTCTCGAGCTCGGCGCGGACCTGCGCGAGGCGCTCGGATGCGGCGTTGTACGACTCGGCGGCGATCGACAGGTCGCGGTCGAGGTCGTCGAGCTGTGCCTGGAGGGCGTCGGCCTTGGCCTGGAGCGCTGCGAGCTCGCGGCGGAACGCCTCCTCCTCCGGGTCGACCGGGACGTCGATCGCG